>JASJLK010000001.1:0-8850 GCA_037620855.1 Synechococcus sp. ChBW.bin.23
AAGAACCCTCAAAACATTCCAAGCTTTCGCTCTTTACGTCCCGCGGCTGCGCGTCGGAGCATTGCTCCCCTGCGCAGTCCAAAACCATAACCCAACAACCTCACTTCTTGCAACCTTTGCAATTCGTTCAGCATCTCAAGATTTGAGCAGATACTCTCCCCAAGGCGCCAAACGTTCCAACTGCTTCTTAGAGCCAGCAGCCACCACAGGGAAGCCCATCTCTGAAAGATCACGACCTGGTTCCAAATGGGCGGGGTGAGGGCCCAGCCAGATCAATGGGCAATCCAGTTCAGTGAGGACGAGCCAAGCTGCTGCCAAATCCCAAATTTTTGGTGTGGCCTCCAGTGCACCCGCGGTTTGCCCCATGGCCACACTGACCAAATTGAGACTTGCAACACCCAATAGACGAATTTTTCCCGGAAAGGACTGGTCGGGTCTTTTTTGGAGAACACGAATAGATCGACTGCAAAGCGATACGCAAGAGCTTCCAGCAGCAACCCTGCTCTTAGGGGTCAAACGTTTTTGATTCCGCCAAGCCCCTTGTCCTCGAATCGCAACGATCCGCTGGCGCAAGGAAGGGATATCGAGAAACGCCTCTGAAGGCTCTCCATCCACGAATCTTGCGATCGAAATAGCCCAGTAGGGAATCCCAGCAGCAAAATTGGTGGTGCCATCCAACGGATCAACCACCCAGTACGCCGTAGTCGTCGGACACTCCTGACTTCCCTCTTCGCTGAGCACCCCCTCGCCAGGGGCAATCTCGGCTAGTCCCTCAACAAAGGCAACATCACTCCATCGATCGCAGGCTGTAATAAGACTTCCATCAGGTTTGACATCAGACACGATGTGGCCAAAATCTTTGCGCTGACGTTCAGCAACCTGATCGATCAAGCGATGCACCCTTTGCAGTTGCTGAGGGGTGAGCGGGTCAGGCACCTTGGTCAGCCTGCAAAGACAGGAACTGGAGCTTCACAAGCAGGACGATTGGGTCGAGGCTCAATAGGAACATCAATATCTGATTGAGTTTGTTTTGTAGCGGGCAAATTCAGAGCTGGACAGGCCAACACTTGATCCAGTCCGGTGCGACGGCGCAGTTGAGCAATACTGACGTTGTAGTCCGTGATGGCTTCGGCGTAACGAACCTCGGCTTGTGTGAGATCACGCTGGATATCCACAATTTCTCGTTGAGTGGCTACACCAGCTTGGAAGCGAAGGCGAGCTAGTCGCAGAGACTCAGCCGAAGAGAGAACCTCAATGGAAGTGGTATGAATGTTTTGGGAAGCTTTGCGAAGGTCATAAAAACTATCTTCCACATCAGAGCGGATGGAATCGCGATTAGCCGCAAATCTAAATTTGCTTTCTTCAGCTTTCTGCTTATTTTGGCGGTATCGGGCACGGGCCCGCCCACCGTCAAAGATCTTCCATTGGGCCCTTAGACCGACTGCGTTGTTGTAATTCCAGTTGTAATCAGCAAAATCGATGGAGCCCGGTCGACCGGCTTGTCCTTGATTCCTGGTCGTAGTGAAGCTATTAAAAATGCTCAATAGCGGCTGAACGGCAGCCAAAGCAGTATTGGCGTCGCTGTTGTAAATTGAGATATCGAGAATGAACTGATCCAGTTCTTCCCGAAACGCATAAGCCGCGATAATGCTTTCTTGAAGTGATGGTTGCCAAATTCCGAGCACGCGAGCAGGATCAGCGGCGGTAGGAGTGACATCTTGTGGAAGATCGAGCAGAGCCGCCAAGGCCCGGCGAGCCTTGGCTTGATTCCCAAGACCATTAGTAAGGACCTGGCGGTCTCTAGATAATTGCGTTTGGGCTTCTAAAACATCTAATTTAGTTGCGACTCCAGCAACGTAACGCGCACGAGAATCGCGCAAGCTCAAAAGCGAAGCTTCCACAGACTGCTTGCCAATTCGAACTTGTTCATCCTCGTTCTGGAGCTTGAAATATTTAAGTGAGGATTGCAGCCTCAAATCTCTCAATGCAATCAGATAAGCATCACTTGCTTTCTCAAATCTGTCGCGTGCAGATGAAATTTGAGGAACCCGCGCAGGATCGATCAAATTCCACTGCACCAGAGCACCAAATTGGGCTGACCAGCGACTTGTATAGGCATTGGGTTGTTGTATCAGATTCCCAGTTTGCGGGTTAACAGAATTCTGACCAATGAAGTCAGGATTTCGATATTGCTCACCCTCCAGGTATTGAGGCAATCCAGATGATGTGAGATCCACAGAGGGATACCACGTTGAAATGGCAACGCGCACCTCAGATTTGGCCTGTTCAACCTGACTTGCGGCAATCTTCAAATCGGGACTATTGACTTCAGCAAGTTGCTCAACCTCCGCGAGAGTTAAAGGGCGAAGTTCACGGATCGTGACCTGAGAAGGCAGGTCGGGAAGAGCAAGACTGTCGGGTGACTTCAGCGCATCCAAATCGTCAGGAAGCGTTGTTGCCGCGGGTGGCAGGACGGATGGATCTGCCTTAGGACGTGATCCTTTGAGGTCGAGCGCAACGGGAAGTGTCGACTGATCCATCAGTGACGACTCAGCCAGTGACGATTCAGAGGAGGGGGACTCGCCCGCAACAACCTCGGCAAGGGCAGTCGAAGCTGAAAATACAGGCATACAACCTGCGACTAGAAAAATATGAGCAGCTGTCCGGAGCACAACAAGTCTGGAACTTTTAGCAGCTTAAGTGCTTTTCTCGAGGGAGCCGAGTGCGGAGGCCACGATCTCAGCTGCTCCATGCACGATTCGGATCGGAACCGACAAACTCGCCGCTAGTTGATGCAACGTCATGTCGTCCAAAAACACAGGCTCGCCTTGGCGAAGCATGACGGAAGGCAGCAAAAGTTGATCACCTAGGTCCTGATCCAGCAGGCCATCAAGGAGATCTTGTCCAGTTAGCAAGCCAGTCACAACTTGATCTTGCCCCCAGTACGGACTTGGGAGGCCATGCAAGCTGAGCTCAACTCCCTCCACCGCATTAAGCCTCTTGAGCACAGGTTCAAGAGCGGATTCAACCAAACGTCCCACCACCCAGCTGCTCTTCACTGGTTTCTCAACAGACTGAGGGAGATTGATGGTTGCCTCATCCAAAGAAGCGAGGAACGCCCTGATACTGCCAACTCCATTTTCCTGCTGAGGGAAGTCTTCGTAGCTCGCGCGCGAGGGCAACGGCAATCCAGCAATCAAATACCACTCGTCCGAAAGCCAGACAAAGCTGCTCTCAAATTTGGTCTGAAACTCCTTCTGAAAAGGTTCCACCGCGGCAATGACCTTTTTGGAATCCACTGGGGTGACAGCACGTAGGCCATCAGATGTTGGCCTGAACCTGGTCAGGCCAACAGGAACAACTGCGACTGAGAGCACCGCCGGCCACTCACCGCCACCAAATTGAGCCAAGTCCTGAATAGTGCTCAATAAAGCCGCTCCATCGTTTTGATCAGGGCAAACCACCACCTGCGCATGGATCTGAAGATCGCGTTCAGAGAACCAAGCCAGTTGCTTCAGGAGCTGACCTGCTCGTGGATTCTGCAAAAGGCTCGAGCGAAGATCGGGATCCGTGGCATGAACAGAAACGAATAAGGGCGACAGACGCTGTTGTTCGATCCTTTGCCAATCGGCATCACTGAGATTCGTCAGCGTGAGATAAGAGCCGTAAAGAAAACTCAAGCGATAGTCGTCGTCCTTGAGATACAGGCTGCTGCGATGGCCGGGTGGTTGCTGATCGATGAAGCAGAACGCACAGGCATTGCTGCACTGACGCAATCCATCGAACAATGCTTCTGTGAAGGCCAAACCAAGGCCATCGTCCTCATCCTTTTCCAGATCCACCTGATGGAGCACCCCTGCTGCATCGCGAATCTCTAAGTGCAACTCCTCCTCAACGATCAAATAGCGGTAATCGATCAGATCTCTAGGTCGAACACCATTAATGCTCAACAACTGATCCCCGGGCTCAAAGCCCAGGTCCTCTCCGATCGATCCCGGCTCGACTGATGCCACCACAGCCGGTGCGGGCTGGCGAGACCCACGATCTGGATCAAGAGCCGCAACAGCCACACCGGCAGAAGGTTCATTCCACACGGAGCTGTCGGTCAACTTCGATCAGTTTGATGCCGAACCAGACCACCAGACCAGAAGGAGCACACCAAAGAACAACCTGTACACAACAAAAATCCAGGTGCTGTGACTCTGGAGATACTTAATCAGCCAGTCGATGGCTAGCCATGACACCACTGCAGCAGAACAGATCCCCACAAAAATAGGCAAAACTCCCCCCACGCTTGGCTCTGAAAAGGCGTCCTTTAATTCCACTAATCCTGCGATCGTGATGGCAGGAATCCCTAACAAAAAGGAGAAACGAGCGGCGTCCGCCCGCTTCCATCCATCAAAAAGTGATGCCGTGAGCGTGCTTCCGGAACGAGAAACACCTGGGATCAAGGCTAGGACTTGAGCTAAACCAACCACCAGACCATCGCGTCCTTCCACCTGAGTGAGTTGCTTCAATCGCGGACCCAGCCGTTCAGCGAGACCCAACAGAAGCGCCATCACAATCGAGACCACAGCAATGGCAGGGACACTTCGTAATGGGGAGGTTGCGTAGCCAGGCCAAA
Organism: Synechococcus sp. ChBW.bin.23; assembly: GCA_037620855.1. Lineage (GTDB taxonomy): Bacteria > Cyanobacteriota > Cyanobacteriia > PCC-6307 > Cyanobiaceae > Synechococcus_C. The sequence goes on from JASJLK010000001.1 coordinate 4,625, forward strand.
ACAACTTGATGCACAAACCGGCAATCAAAATGGGCACGGTGCCGATCGCCATCGCAATCCCAAGCCGCGCCTCAGGCTCACGCCATTGACCGCGCTTGAACGCTCCACTGATGCCTTTAAGCACTCCCGCCAAATCAGCACGGAAATAGGCAATGACAGCAACGATGCTGCCCAGTTGAATCACGGCGGTTACCGAAACGCCAGGGTCGCCCCATCCGGCAAGAACGGGAACAACCTTGAGGTGGGCCGTGCTGCTAATTGGCAAAAATTCCGTTAGCCCCTGCACGACACCGAGCACAAAATCACGCCAGCAAGCTTCAAGCAGTCCGGGATCTGTCGTCAAAGCGCTCTTTTAAATAAGGGCAATACGACTATGCGCCAATGGCCTCCTGAACCAGATCCCAACTTTGGGTTCAAATCTTCTAATCTTCGAGTCACTTCGTTGCCTCATCCGGGGAAGCCCTTTTGCTGAGTGGTCTGATTCAGACGCCAACAACAGAGACGAAGACCCTGGTGATCTCCCAGGCGCCAACGTTTTCGTTTCCTCGCTCGCTGTCCTTATGGGCATCGGCGTTGGTTGTTCTGCCAGTCTTTCTTCAAGCGCCCTGGGTGCGTTTTCACCCATTTAGTTCTTGTCTGTTCACCGCAGTTCTCCTGACAACAGGGATCGTGGCGGTACAAGTTGGCAATACGTCTTGGAAGCAATCCGGAACCCTGCTGGTGGGATTCAGTGGGAGTTGGCTCGCTGGCGCCCTGTTTTGGGGATGGCTGCGCATGCATCCGGTACTGCACTTACCCGTGGAGGCAATTGCCCTACCGCTAGCCATTGGCGGGCTTAACAGTCGCTGGAAATTGAGCTGCTCTTTTTACCTAGCCTCACTTCTTGGCACAGCCATCACTGACATCACAATGGCTTTGACAGGGGTGATGTCTTTTTGGCCAGAGGTTGTTAATGCCACTTCAAACGAGGCCCCTCATCTTCTCAATGAAGCAGCAAAGCTAGTTTTGCAACCGACTTCTCTTTTAATCCTCGTTTCAGCCGCAGGGCTGGTTCTCTGGTTGGCAAAGCAGTTTTGGACGCAAGCAGCAAAGCCTTCAGAGCATCAAGAGGCTTGGAGAATTGCAGCTGCTGTGCTCTCCACCACCATTTTGATCGATACTTTGTTTCTTGTGCTCTCCCTGTCAGTTCCAAGTCTGAGCGGTCTGATCTGAAACGAACTGCGAACGCCTGACAGTGCTGAGGCAGCAAAAGGGGTCTGCACTTGTAAGGTTTCCGTACCGGCGCTGCCGGAAGTTCAGTTCCGAATCCCGACGGAGAGTTCAGATGAAGCGCCTGTTGTCCTGGCTGACGGGCTTGGTTGTGATCGGGGGCCTATTGATAGGCCTTCTCGTTCCCCCCAGTGTTTCTGCCGCTGAGATCAGAAATGTCGCCGACGACAAACTCGCCGAACGCGGCGACAAGGTTGATTTAAACAATTCCTCTGTGCGTCGCTTTCAGCAATTCCCTGGGATGTACCCCACTTTCGCGGGAAAGATTGTTCTCGGCGGTCCCTACGAGAACATCGATGACGTTCTTGACCTCGACCTTTCAGAACGTCAAAAAGAATTGTTCGAGAAATACCGCGACAATTTCGTGGTCACAGCTCCATCGATTGCTCTCAACGAGGGCTTCGATCGCATCAACGACGGTCAGTACCGTTGACTTTGACCCAAGCTTGAACCGCCAGGAGCACTGGCGGTTTTTGCTCCGATGAGCAGCCACGCAACCTCTATTGATCCGATTGCGCCTGGACCCTGGGATGTGATCGTGATTGGCGCCGGTGCTGCCGGACTGATGACATGTTTGGAGCTTCCAGCGGGTCTGCGCGTACTGCTCCTCAATCGAAATACGAGCAGGCGATCCTCTAGTCGCTGGGCTCAGGGAGGAATCGCCGCTGTCACCCGTTCTAACGACAACGCTGGAAGCCACGGCGAAGACACAGTGCAAGCAGGAGCTGGGCTGTGTGATGGCGATGCCGTGCGCTTTCTGGTTGATGAAGCCCCGCAAAGTGTGCTCAGACTTCAAGAGGTCGGCATGGAGTTTGATCGCAACCCGGATGGGTCACTCGCGACCACCCTCGAGGCGGCACATAGTCATCGAAGGGTTCTCCACGTGCAGGACCGCACAGGCAAAGCCTTGGTGGATGTCTTGAGAGACCGCGTGGATGCTCGTCCTGGTTTGCAACATCGCCGTGGCGTAAGGGTGACCCAGCTGTGGGTGCAAAATAATCGCTGCTGTGGCGTCCAAGTCCTCGAAGGCCCTCGGCTTCACTGGATTCAGGCCCGTGCAGTGGTGTTAGCCACCGGAGGTGGAGGCCACCTCTACACCAACACCACCAACCCAGCACAAGCCTGCGGCGAAGGCGTTGCGCTGGCCTGGCAAGCCGGAGCCGCAATCGAAGACCTGGAATTCATTCAGTTCCATCCCACAGCCCTCAAGCTTGAGCATGCACCTTGCTTCTTGATCTCTGAGGCCGTCCGCGGTGAGGGGGCACTCCTCGTCGACGCCTTGGGGGAAAGCCCCGTCCATGAGCTAGCGGGGAAAGACTTAGCCCCAAGAGATCAAGTCAGTCGCGCTCTGGTTCGTTGCATGCAGGCCCAGAGGGTCGCGCATATGGGGCTGGACCTCACCCCCATCAACACTGAGACGTTGCTACGTCGCTTTCCCACCATTTTGGAACGCTGCCACAACTTTGGGATTAACCCAGAACAACAGCCAATTCCAGTGGCTCCAGCAGCCCACTACTGGATGGGAGGTGTCGCCACCAACTTGAAAGCTGCCACCAGCCTTCCTGGCCTTTACGCCGTTGGTGAAGTGGCCTGCACCGGTCTGCATGGAGCCAATCGACTCGCCAGCAACTCATTGATGGAATGCCTTGTGTTCGCAAGGCAACTGCGAGACATCGACCTTGGCAATCCACTCCCTAAAACCACCACAACAGAACAACAAACAGAAGCAACATCAGACAACGATCACGATCATGGAGTGTTCAGCAAACAAGATCTGACCCAATCCATCCAGTGGCTGAGATCAGAATGCTGGCGGGTCGCGGGCGTTGATCGATCAGCCCATGGCATGCAAGACGTGTTGAAAACACTGCAGAAAGCCACTCCACTTCTCGAATCGATGACTCCTCTCAAGCTGATGCAGCAACAACATCCTGAGCTGAGCACCCTTCTCGATGAAAGCAGGCGTGCGGAGCTGAACCTGATGTTGGATCTGCTTCATCGCCAGCAATCGAGTTCATTGCTGTTGGAAGCTTGTTTGTTCCGGAAAGAAAGCAGGGGCGGACATTTCCGTAATGACACCCCTGCTCCCATGCCTCAATGGTGCCGGCATAGCCGCCAAGTGAAAGGCCAAGCCATCGGGACGAGAGCTGTGACCTCTTAAAGAGTGGGTCTTGTGTTCAGAAATCTTTAGGGCCCTGATATCCAGAAATACGAGCAAGATCAGGAAGTTTTTTTACGCCAGAGTCGAGCTCGCCGTTAATCTCCCAAGTGGGGAATCCCTCAATGCCCTTGCTCTGACAGAGCTTGGCTTCGTTGTTCTGACCAGTTGGGGCGCACTCAACAACCTTGAGAGTTTTTGCAGCCTCCTTCCCGAACATCTCCTTCTGTTCATGGCAATGGGGGCACCAATAGGCGCTATACATCACTGCTCCAGAAGCCGTGAGATGTTCGGCAAAAGAGATTTTGGCTGGGTTGCTCTCCGAAAGAACCGGTGGGGGCACGCCTGGGCCTGTCTCTACGGCATCCGGACGTGCAGGATCAAGCACTGAAGCCCAAATCAGGCCACCAAGTAACACTGCTAGGGCGAGCAGGAAACCGCGAAACAGCAATTTAGAGGGTTCGTCCCATCCACCTCCGATTAACGACAACACCAATAAGGTGAGGGAGAGCAGAGCCGAAAGAACGCAGAAAAAACAGAAGGCCTGGATTTTGATCACCATCAGACCCACCAGCACCAGGCTGAACACAGCCATGACGAGTGAGACAGTGAACAAGCCCCACCAGGTGCGACGCGACAAGTCAGCTTTATTTTCTGACAAACCTGGCAGCAACATCACGGGAGTACACATCGCTTGATATGTTTCATCAGAAACATTAACTGGGCCAGGAATGTGTAATTTATAATCAATCATTTTAATCTTCAATTTGGCTAGTGATATTTTTGAACTTTTTATTTG
>JASJLK010000002.1:0-8175 GCA_037620855.1 Synechococcus sp. ChBW.bin.23
TGAACCTTTTTCATTGGCGTACTGGTGGAGCCTTCCCTTCTCGACAGGGTGGTTGCTGCTGAGCGCATCCATTTTGGTTCTGGCATTGATCATGTTCGGCCTCACCCGCAGCCGACGATTAGGTCTTGCCCAGGTTTATGGAAGCATCTGCATTTGTTTGATCGTCGCCCGGAGCTGGGGACTGTGGAGCCTTGCTCTTGCGATTCCTGATCTCGGACGCATTGAACCGATGCTCGGCTCTGATGTGAGCTTTGGTTTGGGTCGTTTTTCTGCAATCGCGCTTGGCCTTGAGTTAGTACTTTTACAGCTATCCCTCACACTCAGTACAGCGTTATGGAGTCGATTAACACGTTCAACCTGCCTCAGTGATTGGGCTTTTCCAGGCTTAACAGTGCGTCAGCGACATGGTTTGAGGCCAGGTTTTGCTTTGGTGCTGATCACCTGCTCCGGTCTGCTCTGGCTCTCAAGGCACCAGTTGCTTTGGACTCAGGATGGAATCGTTGCAGGTGCCGGTTGGCTCGATGTTCATTTGCTGCTTCCTTTGCGATCCGCGGGCTCGATTGCGCTGCTCGTGTTGGCGTTTGTTGTTTTGCCATCACCATTCTCAAGTCTTCGTCGCCGTCAGTTACGGCTGATCATGGCCTGTATTGCCGTGGTGTCGTTCGGCCTGGAGATGGTGTTGTTTCCGTTGATGCACTGGCTTGTGGTGCGTCCGCGGGAATTACAGCTGGAGAGCCCGTATATCAGTCGTGCGATTGAGGCGACGCGTCAGGCTTATCAATTGGATGGTATTACCACCACCCAGGTTGAACCATCTCCTCGCTTAAGCCCTAAGGATCTCCAGGACGGCGAAAGTACCTTGCGCAATATCCGCTTGTGGGATAGCCAGCCTCTTCTCGCGACGAACCGACAGCTGCAGCAGCTCAGGGTTTACTACCGCTTCACTAATGCAGCGGTTGATCGTTATCAGTTGCGTCCTGATTTGCTTGAACGCCAGCAGGTAATTCTCGCTGCGCGTGAACTCGATCAGGCAGCTCTCCCAAAGCGGTCACGCACCTGGCAAAACCGTCACTTTGTGTTTACGCATGGCTATGGATTCACATTGAGTCCGGTGAATTCATTCGCAGAAGATGGTCTTCCAGATTACTTCATTAGTGATATCGGTCGTTCAGCGCGTATTGAAGGCAATGAATTCCTAGATGTTAGTCGCGCCGATGTCAAGAAGAATGTGCCGATTGGAAGGGCTGCCCTCTATTTTGGGATGCTTCCATCTCCCTATGCCGTTGCACCAACTCAAATTGAGGAATTCAATCATCCAGAAGGAGAGGAAAACACATATAACCATTACTCAGGACGAGCTGGCATCCCACTGGCGTCTTTAGGGCAAAGGATTGCTGCATCAATTTATATCCGTGACCCAAGGTTGATGAATACGGGCGTGTTGCAATCTGATTCAAAATTATTGCTTCGACGCGATGTCAAAAAGCGTGTGAAGGCTTTGGCACCATTTCTGCAGTTGAAAGGTGATCCCTATCTTGTTTCAGTTCCCATGGAGTCTGGTCTTGATCAGTATCAGGAGGATCAACACCAGTATTGGATTGTTGATGGATACACCAGCTCCAACACCTATCCCTATGCATCCACGCTTCCAGATGGGCGAGAAATGCGTTATGTACGTAATTCTGTAAAAGCGATTGTTGATGCCTACAACGGAACGGTACGGCTCTATGTGAGTGAACCGGACGATCCGATGATTCGTGGTTGGCAGAAGGTGTTCCCCGAATTATTCCAGCCCTTGGCCGCTATGCCTTCGTCTTTGCGGCAGCATTTGATGGTTCCTAGTGCCCTGTTTGAATTACAGGTGCAGCAATTGCTTCGATATCACGTCACGAATCCACGCATTTTTTATAGTGGAGATGATGTTTGGCAAGTTCCAAAAGAGCTGTATGGAAAAACACAGATTCCAGTGGCTCCCTATCACATTACAGCGCAAGTGAAACCAAGTGTTGATTCCGAATTTTTACTCTTACAACCCCTTACCCCGCTCGCACGTCCCAACCTTTCTGGCTGGTTGGCGGCAAGAAACGATGCTGAGCACTATGGAGAACTTATCTTATTGCGTTTTCCTAGCGATGTTCCGATCTTTGGTCCTGAGCAGATCCAGGCTTTGATCAATCAAGAACCAACGATTAGCCAACAATTTGGTCTTTGGGACCGTGCGGGGTCTCAAGTTGTCCAAGGCAATCTTTTGGTGGTGCCACTTGGAAATGCTCTTCTTTATGTTGAGCCGATTTATCTCAGAGCACGACGTGGTGGTTTGCCGACATTAACGCGTGTGGTTGTAAGTGATGGCAGTCGAGTGGCGATGGCCAAGGATTTGCGTACGGGGCTTGATGCACTCATGAAGGGGAGTGGGTCTAGAGATGTTGTTGTGCAGGAGCTCGATAAAACTTTATAGACCTAATTTTTTGGAGTTATTAGATTTAATCATTCCGTTTGACGTCGGGCCTCTCTTAATGTTTTTCCAGGTTTGAATAAAATAAATAGGCCCCAAAGAAACAAAGGTATGGTCACTAATAATTGATAGGCGCCAACCTGTGATGAACCATCAAGAGGTTCTGGAATCTGGCTCAGGAACCAGACTGGTACTAACCACCAAGGGCTGATTCCAATGTCGTTTAATCTTTGAATATCTATTGGCACCATGATTGCAAATGCTGCAATTGTTGTGAGTGATAGATTTTTATCCCAGTTTTCGGGAGTAATTTCTAATCCCACTAATAAGCATAGCCCAATATTGACACCAAGGATTAATAATAGAATGATCAATCGCTTGATGACCTGTATCAAATATTCAAGCCGTCCAAGCTCACCTCTCCAGTCGAAGAATTGATATAGAGCTTTCATCGTTAGTCTTTTCATATCATTTTAGATGGATTGAAAAATCTCTACCTAGTAACGTGTAAGTGGATGCTCTATTCGGTGCAGAAGGTTTTGGCTTGCTCAACGCTTTTTTTGTTTTTCATCTCCTTCACTACACAATTGCAGGTGGTATTCAAATGACTCAGGAGCAGTTGTTTCCCTGCTTTCTTGTATTCCTTTCTCATCGCAGAGGAGCACTTGGTGAAAATGATGTTGTCCACCACGCCTGCATGGGCGGGAACAGCAGTGATAGCAGTGATTGCCGCAAGAGCAATCAGGCCTGGCAATTGGAGCATTGATATCAACGGGCTATTGGCTTCATGGCAAGGTTGGCCAGACGCCTTGAGAATGTCACTAATGATACATATTCATCTTCTTCGCGTTGCAACTGACCCGCTGCAAAAGAGTTAGCAGTTTTTACTCATTCATCAGTCTGAAACATAAGGTGGCTGCGACGACAAGACAGCTAGCAACAACAAGGAGTCCCATCAGAATGAATCGAAGATAGTCTCATCTTTTGTCTTTTACTCATCATTCGCCTGTCTCCGATGACACTGACTGCCGAATTCAGCGCAACAGCCACAGTTAGCAACGTGCTGTCCCGTTGAATCAGTTCGCAACATCTGCTCTGTTTTGAGGTGACGACCGAGAAGATCTGTTGGAATGCTTTAGACGCTCACAACGGCAAAGTGCAGAAGCTTGGACCAAATGCTGAAGACGATCTGTCGAAGGCGATAAGCAGCTAGGTGATGCGTCTGAGCATGGGCGAGAAGCATGACTACTGAATAGCTGGAATCACAGAAAGAAAAGACATAAAAAAATTGGGATAGATCAGTGACCTATCCCGTGGCTCCGATCACTAGGCCATACGACCTCATGTCCCTGCAAGTGCTCATACTTACTGGGTCATAACGGAATCGATTAGCCGATCGCAGCAAAAAACTCTTTGCTTCCTTTGGGATCAGGCTTCATGGTCTTCTCGCCTGGTGTCCAGTTCGCAGGACAGACTTCATCAGGGTTGGACTGCACATACTGGAACGCTTGAAGGACGCGCAAGGTCTCGTCAACATTTCTTCCAACAGGCAGGTTGTTGATCGTGGCGTGCATGATCAGACCTTCTGGGTCGATTATGAACAAACCACGCAGAGCTACGCCTTCAGCGTCATCGAGAACGTTGTAAGCAGTGGAGATTTCCTTCTTCAGGTCTGAAACGAGCGGATAGTTGATATCGCCTATACCGCCTTGATTGCGTGCGGTTTGGATCCAAGCCAGGTGACTGAATTGGCTATCGACGGATATACCTAGAACTTCAGTGTTTTTGCTGGAGAAATCAGAGTAGCGATCGCTGAATGCTGTGATTTCTGTAGGGCAAACAAAGGTGAAGTCCAGAGGGTAGAAAAACAGCACCACGTACTTGCCGCGGTACTGAGACAAGCTGATTTCTTTGAACTCTTGATCAACTACAGCGGTAGCGGTGAAATCAGGGGCCTGTTGGCCCACGCGAAGGCAACCGTTGTCGGTCATGACGAAAGAAAGATGGGTACGAGAGGAAGTAGCGGACCAGACTCAATCCAAAGTCGGTCCGACTTCAAGTTACATCACTTAATTTATCATGCTCTCCCCTGGCATGGAGCCGGCTGAAACGCGGGCAGCTCTCTGCTGATGGAGTCCTAAAATCATTAGATGATTGATCAAACCATGTCTTGGGATCAGGCCTTATTGCGGAAATTCAGCAGTACAGGTCACTTCCGACTCTTAAATCAAGTCCGCAGCGAGCTGAAAAGTCAGCCACTGAACCGTGACCCCCAGACTAGAAAGCTCATGCTTCAGGCAAGGCCTCACCATGGACAATCTGTACGACAACAGCGGCGCCCAAATCCTGTTCCAGAAGATCAACCAATTTTGACGCTTGAGGAAACGATGCAGGACAACCCAACATCATTCAGAGAGCGTCTGAATGCCATCGAAATGCGCTGAAAATCAGTCGCTTTAAATGGTTTAATTAATAAAAGAATGGTTTGGAAAGATTTCAATTCCCTACCTTGGGATTTTGAATGATACTATCGCCTCCCTAAAATAAGGCTATGACTGGCCTGGCTAAGCCTGATGTACCTGCATCTGTGCCTACCCCCTCCCCATCTCGCAGGGGTGTTTCCTCTTGTTTCGAGTGTTCCGAGTTCTGATGTGCCATTGGTTTGGCGCGGTTCTGTCGCTGTGCGGTCGTCAAGCTCTCGCCGCTTGTTCCTCTTTTTGCTGATCAACTGTTCTGAGACCTCTACTCGGAAGGCTTCTTCTAACCGCAATTGATTCCATGGCTCGAAGTGGAGACAAGCACCGCAGAAAGCAGCATCAAAAGTAACTTATCGAGCAACTGATTGCGTAATACTAGTCACGCCCTGATCACGAAGATGGGCCAAGTGGTGGTCAGTTCTATGTCCTGAATATGGAGATGGGGGTGAAGAATTTTGGCTTCATTCTGAAAGAGGTGAAAGCTTTGTGGCACCAACTTCCGAAAGAGATGAACCTTGAAATGGACAACTACATGCAAGTTCCTGAACCTCTGGTGGCTAAATTCGATGCCGTTCGGATACCTGACTACAGCCTTTTTGAACTTCGTCGGGTTTCTCCCCTGAAGGTCTATTCGCTCGTAGGGTTACTCGCACGAAGATCGGGAGTTCAGTATCTGACGTGGTTGCGATTGATGATCTAGCGTCGAATATTCGCGTCCTGTCTGATTCCTTCTGAACACAGCTTTCAAGGGGATTGTGTCGACACAACGGAGATGTGTGCATTGCTTTGTTGCAGTCTGAGGGCCCTGGGCATCGCCTTCTGAGACCCGCTGCGGTGTAAGCTCTTCGCGGAAGTCATTGCCGCAAGGTGATGCCCGCCTGCCTCCATAGCTCAGTCGGTTAGAGCGACGGATTCATAGCCCGTAGGTCGCCTGTTCAAGTCAGGCTGGAGGCATTCATATCGGTTACTCCTCTTCCTCCTGGAGGGTGTCGATCATTTTTTTTGCCTGGAGTTGACTTTCTTCAGCTTGGCGATCTCCTGGATCATCTCCTCGAGTTGCTGAGGATCGATAGCAGGGGCTGAAATGGACTCTGGCTGTGCCTTAACCCCCTGGATATTCATTGATGCTTGCAGCCATCTTTGTCATCCTGTTTTGCCTCGAGCTGATTCTCGATCCATGCCTGCATACCAGCGAGACCTCGTTCTGCGTTGATCCATCTCAAATAGCTGCGCTCGTGTACTTCAACTCCGTGCCCCATCCACTTGGACTGGATGGTCATAGGGACATGAAAGGTGGTCGAGTGGACACTGCATCGGATCGCGTAAGTGTGGCGCAGGTCATAAGGAAGCAACCAGTCCTGGCCTTTGCCAACCTTCAGATCACAGAAGAGTTGCTGAGTGCCACGCATAGAAAATTGCTTGTAGAGATAGTGGCCCAGGTCATCGTTATTGATCGGAACGGTGATCTCGTTTTTCTGCCCTTCGTTTTTGACGACGCCCCACTGGATCTTCCATCGACCTCTTAACTCTGACTGATACTTTTCAAAGTTCTTTTTGAGCTGGAAATCTTCAACCCATTCGGCCGGGACACGTGGTGCGTGTTGAGTTCGTGTCTTTGTGAGTAAGGCTTGGCCTGCATCATTCGCGTCCGGTCCTCCAGGGATAGTGAGTCATCCCTTCTCATCGATCCCTGTGACATGCCACAGCTCGTGTGGCCTCAGTCCGTAGGTCGCCAGCATCCCATAGACCCATTGCTCGAAATGATCGAGCCCCTTCAACCAGACTTAGATTTCAGTGTCTATAGGGATGACCCTGATTTTGTTTTTCTGAGCTTTCGCAACTTTTGCGGCTGAACCCGTGGGCCTCTTGGCCTTCACGGTCGCGAGAGCAATTGTTAGATCAATCTTGTCGTAAGACTTCTGAATTTGTGCGAGCACATCCACGCGTTTGTTGAACCGAGGAAGCTGCTCAATCGGATCGACCTCTAAGACCCAGTCCTTCAAGGACATCGTATTGACGGTTCCTTCCCACTTGCAGATCTCATGGCCAAGAGCTGACTCGAGATGGCTTCGCGAGCCCTTCTTCGGAATTCGCTTGCGAACGTCCTCTAAAGCTGCGGAGCAAAGAGCAGCCCAGGAACCTTCTGGGGCTTCCGAGCGTTGATCATCAATCCACTCTCCTTCCTTGTTTGATTCAAGGCACTTTGAATGTGCAACGCGCACGTCATCATCGCCTCGCCACTGAAGAGGCTGAAGAGAGACCTCGCGCACGACCTTCGTTCCTTCGTACTCACGAATGCGAATGAACTTGATCGATGAGATTTTGCGCAGACGAAAGCGAGAACCAGCGAGCCTCAGATCTGCTTGAAGTCGACTCCAAAGAGATTGAGATTCCTTGGAGGAGCTAGAAGAGAAATGCGCCGGCTGGTCTCATGTGGCTCTATTTGAGAAGATTTTTTCGGGTCTTGCCTGGTTAGGTCGGTGTACCTGAAAACGGCTATGAGGGGGCCTTTGTGGGCATCAGTGGTAAGACTGAAAGCCATTCAAAAAACGTGAGATCAGCTGCGCTTACTGCAGTGTTCCAGTTTTGACAGGTGATCTCAGCGATTCGACTCGTAACAGCAGCCGGGGTTATGAGTCCCACGCTTTAACCAGGTAAGCAACTTAGTCTTAACGTTTAATTTTTTAGACGATCGCCTGTAAGGCCTAAGCCCGTCGACGTGCTGGAAGCTTTGCCATTGGATCCAATGCTGAACCGCCGCGCTTGCGTATTTCGAAATGTAGATGAGGTCCAGTGCTTCTTCCAGTACTTCCCATGAGTGAGATTTTCACTCCCTGGGGAATGATCTGTCCTTTGCGAACCAAAAGGCGGCTGTTGTGGGCGTAACGGGTGGATGACCCGTCGGAGTGAGCTAACTCCACCAAATAACCATATCCGCTACTCCAGCCAGAAAATTTCACAAGGCCATCTCTTGCCGCAACGATTGGAGTACCAACGTTGTTTGCAATATCAATGCCCTTATGCATACGGCCCCATCGCCACCCAAAGCCAGAAGTAAAAACCCCTTTTGTGGGCCACATGAAGGTTTGATTCCCCTCTACCCCAGCCCCCATTCCTGGCAATGGGGGCAGAGCTGGGAAGCTGGCTCCGCCTGAAACTGTTGGGCGAATCGCCAAAAGGGCCCGCGGTGAAGCTTTGGCAACACGCATGTCGCTACCGACAGCCAAACGGGCTAGATCTAAA
>JASJLK010000003.1:0-36208 GCA_037620855.1 Synechococcus sp. ChBW.bin.23
GGTTGCGATCCCGCCAGCGGGTGAACTCGCGGATCTCGAAGCGATAGCCGTCTTGCGTCGCCTTGCTGCCGGTACGGCTGCACTGACTGATGAACCGTTTGATCAGCAGCGCATCGCCCCAGAGGACAGCACCTGCTTCCGCAGCATCGAACAGACGAGAGACGTATGCGAGCGCCTCTGCCTTATCCATGCCGCCCAAAACAGGCGGCAGACTTTTGCGAACCGATTTGCGAATGGCCTCATTTTGAGCCTCCGTCTTAAAATCGAGATCGCTTGCACTGGAATGGTTAAGGGGGCTTTCCACCCCCAATGAGTCACTTGGGTGATAAGGCTGACTTCACCCCATCTCCCTTAAAAGGGTCAGGCAGCAACAGGGGCTGCTTGACGGGAGAAACGTACGATGTTGTTCGCAGTTACGTAATTTGCTCTTACCGAGCAGGCTTCAGTCACCCTCCTTATGCCCCGTCGAAACCATTGCAGCCCCGAGGGGAGAATGGAGCTGAGCGGAATCGAACCGCTGTCCGAAACACCGGTGTGGACCACCTAGTCCGTTCAAGAACGGACTTTGTCATTCTGGCATCCAGTACGACAAATGGCATCGACCTCCGAATAAGAAAGGACACCAGTGCATCAACGAAGCGGCACATCAACAGAGCAGATCTTGGAAAGCCAATGATTATTACCAGCAAAGAGCTAGATCGCAGACAAATCAATCAATGCAAAGACAACAATTTGGACTGGCTTTCCTAAATTTTTGACTCGCACGCTTATGCTTTAGACATACCATCAATGCAACTTTTTATTATCAAGCCAGGCAATACCTGCCAAAAAAATTAAATAAAATCATCGCTATGCAGGCTTGACATAAAAATCAATTCATAGCTTTTACACAAGACTGCTACCCATTTTCTCCAAGAAATCAGATATCCACGATCCTCTCTGGACTTACAACCAAGACACGAGACTTATGCTCAGATACCGTGCCAATCAGCAGACATAATTTCAGGCGTTGTGGTGAACAGAAAGCAAGCAAAATCTGAGCGCATCAACGGCGTGTCCGTACTTCCTCAAGGCTTAGAGGAAGCTGGAGTGGCTGAGCTTCTTGCCTTAGGAGCTAAAGCGGTCAAACCGCTGCGTAGAGCGGCCTCATTTGAGGCCGACATGGCTTGCTTATATCGGCTTCATTTGCAATGCCGTCTTCCTTTTCGATTGCTTCGGGAAGTAGCCCGATTCCCATGTGATGGACGTGAGTCGCTGTATTCAGGGATTCAGGAAGGACTGGACTGGGAGCGTTGGCTGCATCCCTCGATGAGTTTTCGAGTTGATGTCACCGGCACTGCTCCAGGCCTCAATCACAGCCACTACTCCGCACTTCAGGTCAAAAACGCGATCGTCGATCTACAACGCAACATCTGGGGGCAGCGGTCCTCGATCGATCTCGAGGAACCCGATGTTTGCCTGCATGTCCATCTCGATCGTGAGGGTGGGGTGCTGAGTCTCGATGGATCGGGCGGCAGTCTCCACCGCCGCGGCTATCGCGCAGAAATGGGGGATGCTCCGCTTAAAGAAAATCTCGCTGCTGGTTTGATCCGCCTAAGCGGATGGACAGGAACCACCCCGCTCGTGGATCCGCTCTGTGGTTCAGGGACCCTGCTGATCGAAGCGGCATCGCTAGCTGCAGGGCATGCCCCTGGGCTAAACCGCAGCTTTGCCCTTGAAGGCTGGGCTGATTTTGATGACGACCTCTGGAGAGAGGAAAAAGAACGCGCACGCAAGCGCCAAGAGCAGGGTCAATTCCAGCCCATGATCATTGGCTGCGAGCAGGATCCATCGATTGCAAAACAAGCTCGCAACAACGCAGAGGCCGCTGGCCTTTCCCACTTGATCTCCATTCAAACGGGAGATTTCAGAGATCTCCAGCTTCCAGAAGGACCGGGAACGATCGTTTGCAACCCTCCTTATGGATTACGCATCGGAGCCGATCAGGATCTTGAAGCGCTCTACGGCGATCTCGGTGGAATGGTGAAAACCCAGGCCTCAGGATGGGATTTCTGGTTGCTAAGCGGTAATGCTGGCGTCACGGGAGCACTTCGGATGAGAGCCTCTCGACGCATCCCGATCAACAACGGAGGACTCGACTGCCGTTGGCTTCATTACCAAGTGCGTTAACCGTGATCGATTAACGCCCCATCACGGCTCGGGTGGTTTTGGACAAGCCTTCAAGGGTCTGGGGCAAATAAGGGCCTTTCGCCAGCTGTCCCCCAATCCGCAAGCTGGCTCCAGCAACCACCACATTCAAGACAGCAAGGGTGAGCAACGACTGCAGCAACGTCCAGTTGAACGCGGTCAACGACCAAACAACAAAAGCCGTTTCAACAGCCACAAGAGCCAGCAGCATCAAGGTCCCGCCCATCGCCAAAAAGACGCCTCCGCTGATCAGGCGACGTTTCTCGCGACTAACTTCCTGCAGAGCAATGCGGACGTGCAGGTCCATCACCGAACCGGCTAGCGCTGTCACTCGACCTGCAGCGCCGAGGCCCCTTGGGCGACTCTCTTGAGATCCTGGAAGTTCACTCATCAGGAACGACGACCTCCGGTCAGCAGGGCACCGACGAGCACGCCAACCCCAGCAGCGATGGCCAACGCCAACAGCGGCCGCTCCCGCACGGGACGTTCAATCTTGGGTCGCAAGGTGGAATTGAGATCATCAAGCAGCTGCTCGAGTTGCTCCTCCAGGGGCTCGAGGGTGTCGGCAAAACTGCGCACGCTGTCACCGGGCTGATGCATCAGATCTTCCAGCTGTTGCTGCACGGTTTGCACCGCACGATCGCCTTGAGAGGCAATCAGGTGCACAACCTCATCAAAACTGCCCCGGGTGGCCTCTAAGGCTTGATGCGTCACCTCGGGCCAACGACGCTGGATTTCAGGAACGAGAGACTCAAAATGATCCCGAAACCGTTGCGCAAAATCCTTGTCTTCCTCTTGGGATGGAGCTGAGTCCATGGATAGTGGTAACGCCT
The DNA here is from genome assembly GCA_037620855.1 of Synechococcus sp. ChBW.bin.23. Lineage (GTDB taxonomy): Bacteria > Cyanobacteriota > Cyanobacteriia > PCC-6307 > Cyanobiaceae > Synechococcus_C. The sequence goes on from JASJLK010000003.1 coordinate 3,021, forward strand.
TTCTCAGCCTAGAGATGGTGTCTAGAAGATGACACCTATAACGGTGCAACTGTCTCGATATCTATTCCTGGAACACACATATGCTCCAGATGATCCGACTTGCCGGCATGTGGATTTACTCCTGGAAGATGGCGAAAGCTGCCGCACCTGGCGCCTGAGCAGTGTGCCCCTTCCAAACGGCCCCAGCCTCCAGGCCATCCCATTGCCAAGACACCGCCTGATCTGGCTTGAGCGAACGTCAGCGGCTGTGTCTGGAGGACGCGGCTGGGGACGCCGCATTGTGGGAGGCGCTTTTCAAGGGGTCTTGCCCGACAACCCAAAGGAGCTGATCAGGGTTGAACTACTCGGCACTGCCGCCCTCCACTTACCGGACCCCTTAACCCTCGAACTGGCAGATGGAAGATGCCGGCTGCACTCATCGGCTCATAACGGACCAGCACAAACCCCTTGAGCTTTTCAGAGGCTTCGCTAGTTTTGAGTCGCTGACAGCTGTGTCACCTGTTGGTCCATATCAATCAGGTCGGACTGACCCACTTCAAGTCCTTCGGTGGGGCGATGACCATCCCCCTCGAGACCGGTTTCACTGTCGTGACCGGTCCAAATGGGTCTGGAAAGAGCAATATTCTCGACGGCGTCCTGTTTTGCCTCGGTCTGGCCAATAGCCGCGGGATGCGTGCCGATCGCTTACCCGATCTGGTCAACAGCGGAATGCTCAAGGCTGGTAAGTCAGCTGAGACCACCGTCAGCGTGCGTTTTGATCTGAGCGACTGGCAGCCAGATGCAGCAGAGCAGGGGATTGAACCCCCAGAAGACGGTCCCTGGATTCAAGCTGATGCCAATGAATGGACGGTGACCCGCAAGCTGCGCGTGATGCCTGGAGGCTCATACAGCAGCACCTACAGCTCAGACGGGGAACCATGCAACCTGCAGCAGCTGCAAACCCAGTTGCGCCGATTACGCATCGATCCGGAAGGCAGCAATGTCGTGATGCAAGGCGACGTGACTCGGATTGTCTCGATGAGCAATCGGGACCGCCGCGGCCTGATTGACGAGCTGGCGGGTGTGGCACTCTTCGACACCCGAATCGAACAAAGCCGCCGCAAGCTCGACGATGTGCAAGAGCGGCAAGATCGCTGCCGCATCGTTGAACAAGAACTGCTCGCCGCGCGCCAACGTCTTGAAAAGGACTGCGCGAAAGCAAGGGCCTATCAAGACTTACGCGATCAAGTGCAGCGTGGCAGGCAGCAAGAGCTGGTGCTGGCCTTCGAAGCGGCTGAAGCGGAGCTGAAGCAGCTCAAAACCCGCCAACAACACCTCAGCGAACAGGAGATCCGCGACAACGCGACGATCACCGAGAAGGAAGCAAACCTATCTGCAGAAGCAGCACGCCTCCAAACCCTTCAGGAGAGCGTCAAAGCTCTAGGCGAAGACCAACTGCTCAGCGTCCAGGCTGAATTGGCCGGTCTCGATCCCCAGAACCGCGCACTTGAACGTCAAGCCACGCAACATCAGCAAGAAGGAGAACGCTTACAAGGCCTGCGACACAACCTCACCTCCCGCCGTCACCAACTTCAAGCAGATAGCGAAGGCCTCAAGCAAGCCAACAACCCAGAGGTGCTCCAAGCCGCCGAGCAAGCCTGCCGCGATGCCGAAGCTGCCGTTGAAATCTCGCGCAGGCGCCTCGGCGATGTCGCCGGGCGATCTGGAGCCTGGCTCGATGAGCAACGCCAACGAGCAGCACGCCGCTCAGACCTTCAGACCACGCTCACGCCTCTTCAGGAGGAGCAACAGCAACTACAAGAGCGTTTGCGTCAGGACGAAGCCCGTCAATCCGAGCTGCAGCTGGAACGTGACGAAGCGGGTGCCGAAGACCGTGAGGTCCAAGGCCAGCTGGAACAACTGGAACAGGAGTGGCAATCGCTGCTGGAAAGCCTGCGAAACGGCAAAGAACAACTTCAAGAACGCGCTGAAGCCGTAGCGATTCAACAACGCACCCGCACCAGGCTTGAAGAAGAACAGACCCGCCTGGAACGGGAAATAGCCCGTTTAGAGAGTCGACGGGAGGCCCTACAAGAAACACGTGGGACGGGAGCCTTGCGCCTTTTGCTGGAGGCGGGACTGGATGGAATCCATGGAGCGGTCGCCCAACTTGGCGAAGTGGAAGATCGTCATCGCCTAGCCCTAGAGGTCGCGGCCGGCGCACGCATGGCCCAGGTGGTCGTCGACGACGACCGGATTGCAGCCCGTGCCATCGACCTACTGAAAAGCAGACGTGCAGGCCGTTTAACGTTTTTGCCCCTCAACAAAATTCGATCCCAGGCCACAGGTGGTGGCACGGCGATGGCCCGTGGCCGCCGACAGGAGGGAGGCAATGGCGCCGGCCTCATCGGTCGCGCTGTGGAGTTGATCCGCTACGAGCCGATCTACAGCGACGTGTTCGGGTATGTGTTTGGCGACACTCAGGTATTCAGCGACTTAGGTAGTGCACGGCAACAACTCGGGCGTTTCCGTGCTGTCACCCTCGAAGGCGAACTGCTCGAAAAAAGTGGCGCGATGACGGGCGGAAGCTTCAGCCAGCGCAGTGGTGGGCTGAGTTTCGGAGTGAGCAGTGATAACGATGAGGCAGAGCCCCTCCGGCAGCGGCTGCTCGAGCTCGGCGAGACCCTGGCCGCTTGCAGACGCGAAGAAAGCCGACTGCTCCAATCTCTCGAGCAAGAACGTCCACTGCTGCGTCAGTTGGAACAGAGGCAAGCGGCTCTAGATGCGGAGAGAACAGCAGCAAAGCGAGCACATGGACCACTGCTAGAGCGTTGCCGCCAACGCAGTGAGCGTCTTCACAGCCTTCAAGCCAACCGCTCGGAACAGGAACAGCGGCTCCAAATTCTCAAAACCACCATCACCCCTCTACTGGACAAGCTCGAGAGAATCTCCACCGAGGAACGAAAAGTTCAAGCCGAGGCCGATGCCGGAAACTGGCAACAACTCCAGGCCGAACTCGAACATTCGGACAAAGCCTTGGAGCAGGCCCGCCGCCATCGTGATGATCGCCTTCAGCATCAGCGTGAACGAGAGCTGGCGCAGACCCGAATCGGTGACCAACAACAGGCCATCGAGGAGGAAGTCAACACTATGCAACTAGCCGTCACAGCACTCGCTGAAGCGCATCAACGCTGGCGTGAAGAACAAAAGGAGCTGCAGGAGCGTCGCAAGACGTTGGAAAGCCAGCAACAAATTCTCCAAACCAAATTCGGAGAGGAGCGTCGCGCTCGGGATGCAGCAGAGGCTTCAGTGGCCGAGCTCCGTCAGAACCTTCAGCAAGCTCGCTGGGAACTTGAACGCTTGCAAGAAGAGCGACAAGCGATTCAAGAGCAACTTCGGAGCGGTGGAATCCGCTTGGAGGAGCTCAAGCCAACACTGCCCAACCCCCTCCCAGAGATCCCAGAGGAGATCCGCAATTCCGGGCTTGAGGCACTGCAAGAACAGCTGCAGCAACTTCTGAAACGGATGGAAGCCCTTGAACCGGTCAACATGCTGGCCCTCGAAGAATTAACAGCGCTGGAAGAAAGGCTTGGAGACCTGGGCGAACGCCTTGATGTGCTCAGCCAGGAGCGGGAAGAACTGCTCCTGAGGATTGAAACGGTGTCCACACTCAGGCAAGAGGCATTTATGGAAGCCTTTCAAGCCGTGGACGGGCATTTCTCAGAGATCTTCGCAAGCCTGTCCGAGGGTGACGGCAAGCTGCAGCTAGACAATCCGGATGATCCCCTCGAGGGAGGGCTCACCCTGGTCGCTCACCCGAAAGGAAAGGCCATGCGCCGCCTGGCGGCTATGTCTGGTGGAGAGAAGTCACTGACAGCACTCAGTTTTCTTTTTGCATTACAGCGCTTCCGTCCCTCACCCTTCTATGCCCTCGACGAGGTAGACAGCTTCCTCGATGGCGTGAATGTGGAACGGCTTGCAGCGTTGATTGCCCGTCAAGCCGAACAAGCCCAGTTCCTTGTCGTGAGCCACAGGCGACCGATGATTGGAGCCTCTACGCGCACCATTGGTGTCACCCAAGCTCGTGGCGCTCATACCCAGGTGGTGGGATTACCCGATGCAGCCTGAACAACGGACTCCCTGGCCTTGCGTCAAAATGAGTCGAATTGCTCTGGCTGAGGCCTGCGTTTGAGCTCGTCCCCGTCCCCCAATGACCTAGTGGCAACCGTCCCCAGCGACAGGCTGTGGCTTCGGTCGGAATTAATGGGGACCCAAGTAATTACCCGCGACTCCGGCAGACGCTTGGGTGTTGTCGGCGAAGTGGTTGTGGATATCGACCGTCGCGAAGTGGTCGCCCTCGGCTTGAGAGACAACCCGCTCACCCGTTTCTTGCCGGGACTCCCCCGTTGGATGCCCCTTGATCGCATTCGCCAGGTGGGCGATGTGATCCTTGTTGATTCCGCAGACTCGCTCAGCGAGGCCTTTTCCCCAGACCGTTACAGCCGGGTGATCAACTGCCAGGTAATTACGGAGTCGGGGCAAACACTCGGCCGCGTGTTGGGCTTCTCCTTCGACATCGAGACAGGAGAACTCACCACACTTGTGATGGGAGCCGTTGGCGTCCCCCTCCTGGGAGAAGGGGTGCTTAGCACCTGGGAAATCCCTGTCGATGAAATCGTTAGCAGTGGAGCCGATCGAATCATTGTTTACGAGGGCGCCGAAGACAAACTCAAACAACTGAGCAGCGGCGTGCTGGAAAAACTGGGCGTCGGAGGACCGAGCTGGGAGGAGCAGGAGCGGGAGCGCTACAGGGTGAACATCGTCCCTGTCGAAAACCAGCTCAGTTCAGGTCAAGCGGTGGAAGAGGCACCCAGAATGCTGGAAGCCTCTGATTCACAACGCTTCGAAACCGAACGGGAACTTGAGTACGTCGAACTCGAAGATCGCCGTAGCGACAACACGCGTGCGCGTCGCTACCTCGATGAAGCGCCGATGCAGGAGAGAGACAACGCTTATCGAGAGCCGTACCGCGAACCCGAGCGATACATCGAGCCCCCGTCGTATCGCGAGCCGCAGCCTTTCAACGAGCGACAACCGTTTGATGAGCGGCGGCCGATGGATGAGAGACAGCCGCTGGATGAGAGACAGCGATTCAATGAGCAACAGCCCTACAACGAACCTGAGCCTTACAGGCAAACTCGCAGCTTCCGGGAACCGGAGCCAGAGCGTCTTCGCGAACCCGAGCCGTTTCAGAACGAGGACCGCTATCCAGAACCACAGCGCACATCAGGGCCACATCAGGAACTTGATGCGGCTCCACGTTTCGAGAAACGTCCAAGACCGGCCTCACGTCGTGCGAGCGAACGTCCAGGCGAACCACTTGATGTTGAACCCATCGAACGACGCTCACCCCAAGACCAGGAGAACCAACCCCTTGATGACCCCTGGTAAATCCAGGGATCAATCACTCACTAGCTCAAGTGGTGGCTTTCTTTTTAAAATCAAGTGAAGCGCTGTTCGTGCAGTAGCGCTGACCAGTTGGTGCCGGACCATCGTTGAAAATATGCCCTAAATGAGCATCACAACGCGAGCAGAGGATCTCGGTTCGCACCATCCCATGGCTTCGATCTTCATGGGTGCGAATCGCACCCTGGGTCACACCATTCCAAAAGCTTGGCCAGCCTGTGCCCGACTCAAATTTTGTGCTGGAGCTAAATAAGGGCGCATCACAACAGACGCAGTGATACATGCCGTCTTCCTTGTGATCCCAGTAGGCACCTGTAAAAGCGGCTTCGGTACCCCCCTGACGCGCCACTTGAAACTGAGATGGACTGAGTTGCTGTCTCCATTCCTCAGGAGTGCGTTCCACCCGCTCTCCACCTGCTGCTGGCGCACTCGTCATGATTCAAATTTTTTCACTGGCGCGGACGCTAGTCGGAAAGAGCCAAGGGCAACAATCCCTGTACCTCCTCAGCAAGAGCCCTAACAGCGCCAGGTTCACCGCGAAGGCCCCGCAAGTCATCGCGTTGACCCTGCAGCCTGTCTGGGGTTGCCAGCCAGGACTCGGCCTCAAGCGCGATTTGCTCAGGCGTGATCGGACCCACCCGTTCAGGAACCACCATGCGACCTGCGCTGATGTTCGGCCAAGCCATCAATCCATGGTTCCGGAGACGCCAGGCGCTTAGCAACAAGCCAATAAGACGGCGCAGCCCTGGCAAGCGAGCCAAAAGCCCGAGCCAACCATCCCAAGCCTGCATCACACCCAAATGCTGAGTAGGCACCAACACGATCATGGGCACACCAAGAGCACCTAGTTCAGCCGTGTTGGCTCCCACAGTGGTGAGTGCAAGCTTGCACTGGCTAAGGGCTCCGTGGGCTGGAGGGTTTTCCTCCAAGTGAATCTCTGTGCCATTGCGCGTGATGAACCGCCGCAATCCCTCGCCCGTGCGAGCCGGTTCAATCGAGGCAATATCGGTGTCATACGAGGCAGCGATGGGATTCGAGCGACTGGCGTAACGCTCCAAGTCTTCGACGGTGGTGGTGGGTGCCACCGGCAACAAAAACCGGCAGCCAGGGCGTTGAGCCGACAAACGATCTGCGGTTTCAAGCAGAAACGGAACGCCCACGCTGAGTTTGGCCGGTTTCGAACCAGGCATCAAAGCCACCCACTCACCCGATGGGAGTGGGGCCTCTTTTCTTGCATGGCTGGACAGATCCGCCATCAAGTCGCCCACCACACGGCAGCGGGTGCGGAAGCGTCTGGGCAGCTGATCCCTCACCGCTGGTGCCATGGCTGCGATTCGATCGTTCCAACGCGGCCAACGTGCCACCCATTCGGCGTAGGTGATGTGGCGATAGCCCAGCCGAGCTGATAGCAACACACTCCAAAATTGATCCCCACCTAAGAAGACCACCACACCTCGGTCTGGCCATACCCCAAACCGAGATGGCCTCAACAACAACATCCAAAATTGCTGGGCCAGAGTAATGCGATCAAACAAATGCCAACGGGAGGCTGCGGTGGCTTCTGCCCCGGTGGCATTGGGACAGGGAACTAAAACAAGCCGCAGGCTGAGCAACGATCCAGGAGCTCTGGGCCGCATCAATAAGTGGCTATGTAGATGCTCTGCAAGGGGGCGAACCCAGGTCGTGAGTTCACCAGGGCCGTTGGAGACGAACACCACAGCCAGGGTTTGGTCCTTGGTGTGTGACGTCACTCAGTGCCGGTGGGGCTGGGAAAGAATGATGCGGATGGCGAGACTTGAACTCGCAAGGCCGAAGCCACACGCTCCTTAGACGTGCGTGTCTACCAATTCCACCACATCCGCGTGGCGACGTTGCCGATGTGGCGCGTCGAGGGATGAGTATACCGACCGGCCTAAAAGGTCTAACCGCTGATACGATCCGCGCTGGCTCGGATGCTGCGGAATGTCCATCGGCAAGGTGCTGATCGCCAACCGCGGCGAGATTGCCCTAAGAATTCTGAGAAGTTGCCGTGAACTCGGCATCAGCACTGTTGCGGTGTACAGCACCGTGGATCGCTCTGCACTGCACGTGCAACTCGCTGATGAGGCGGTCTGCATAGGCGAAGGCCCTAGCAACAAGAGCTACCTCAACATCCCCAACATCCTCGCGGCAGCCACATCCCGCGGTGTGGATGCCATTCATCCCGGATATGGGTTTTTGGCGGAAAACGACCGCTTCGCCGAGATGTGCCGCGATCACGGGATCACTTTTATCGGCCCGTCTCCGCACGCCATCCGATCGATGGGAGACAAGTCAACGGCGAAATCCACCATGCAAGCTGTTGGCGTGCCAACGGTGCCTGGTAGCGAAGGCCTCTTACCCAACCCTGAGGCAGCTGCTGAGCTCGCTGCTGTCATGGGCTATCCCGTCATGATCAAGGCCACCGCCGGAGGCGGCGGACGTGGAATGCGGCTCGTCCCCAGTCCTGATCAGTTGGTGAAGCTGTACAAAGCGGCTCAAGGGGAAGCCGATGCAGCGTTTGGGAATCCAGGCCTATACATGGAAAAGTTCATCCACCGTCCCCGGCACGTCGAAGTACAGATCCTTGCGGACCGTCACGGCAACGTGGTGCATCTCGGCGAAAGGGACTGTTCGATCCAACGACGTCATCAGAAACTTCTCGAAGAAGCGCCAAGCCCGGCACTTGACACTGAGCTGCGTCGACAAATGGGAGATGCAGCAATTGCAGCGGCGCGAAGCATCAATTACGAGGGGGCAGGAACGGTGGAATTCCTTCTCGACAGAAGTGGTGGCTTTTATTTCATGGAAATGAACACCCGCATCCAGGTCGAGCATCCCGTCACGGAAATGGTGACGGGTATCGACCTGGTTGCAGAGCAGATACGCATCGCCGGAGGTGAGCCGATCAGCGTGCGCCAGGAAGACATTCAGATGAATGGTCATGCGATCGAATGCCGAATCAACGCCGAAGATGCGCAGCACAATTTCCGGCCAGCCCCTGGACGGATCACAGGGTGGTTGCCTCCTGGAGGCCCTGGAGTCCGCGTCGATAGCCACGTGTACACGGGTTACGACATCCCACCCTTCTATGACTCCCTAATTGGCAAACTAATCATCTGGGCGCCCAATCGCCCTGCGGCACTTGCACGCATGAAACGAGCTCTCAACGAGTGCGCCATCACCGGGATCCCAACAACGGTGGACTTCCATCTGCGCATGCTCGACCGCCCTGAATTCCAAAGGGGCGACGTGCACACCAAATTCGTCGAAGAGGAGATGCTCTAGATCAGCTCAAAGATGGTGCTTAGTGCTCTCCAAGAGTGATCTAGGCAATGGACTGGGCGCGGAGCAGCACCAATGCGAGCAATCCCTGTTGGCCCACCAACAGTTCGCGCAGCAAGCTGAGCAGCCCAACCCAGATCACGGGAGTGACATCTACTCCCCCGATGGGAGAGACAACCCGGCGGGTCAAACCCAAAATCCCCTCAGTGGGCCAGGCCACAAGGGGCCAAAAGCCTTGGGAAAGATCCACCTGGGGATACCAAGTGAGCACGATGCGCGCCAGGAAAGTGAGGGTCCATGCGGCCAGTAGCAAACCCAGTGCCAAGTTGAGAAGCGGAAGGATGGCGACAAGCGTTGGCGTCACAAAGCCCTAAGCAATGGAGCTGTCATCGTAGAAACTTGACCTTGATCCCTAGGATCGCAGCGAATCAGGCCTCTCTGAACGCATTCGGTCCTAAACCCCTATGACGCCTTCCCTCTCCAATTTTCTAACCAGCCTCGTTGCTGGTGTAGCGATCGTTGTGATCCCTGCTTCTATCGGGCTCTTTTTTCTCAGCCAAACCGACCAGGTTGATCGCAAACTTTGAAGACCCTTTCGCGCTCCGTAGACTGAGTTCAATCGACCCGAGCTTCGGTTCCACGAAGGTCCTTATCAGAGAGCTTCACTTTGGTTAATGCCAGTCTGAATTGGGCCAGCATTGTTGGCATTGTGCTGGCTGTGGGTGGAGCAATGCTCTACTTCATGCGCAGTTTCAAACCCGCTCTCGCCCGTGATTACGACGTGTTCTTTGCGGCGATCGGTTTGCTTTGCGGAGGAATTCTCTTCTTCCAAGGCTGGCGGCTTGATCCAATCCTCCAGTTTGGGCAATTCTTGTTGGCTGGAACCACCGTGTTTTTTGCCTACGAAAGCGTGCGCCTTCGGGGGATTTCAGCGGAACAAGCCAGAAAGTCGGCCTATTTCGATGACGAACCTGAAGCCGAAAGCCCCGCTGGAGGTGGAGGTCTGCGGGGTGGCAACGACGACCCTTACGAGCGTTTCGACGAGCCTCAGCCGATTCGACGCAGGTTTGGCGGCCAAGGTCGTGATGAGGATGAGAGACCTGAACAAGATTTTTATCGTCCACGTCGCACCTCAAGAGCTGCGATCCCAGAGCAGGCTGCAAGTCGGAACCGTCAACGACCCGATCCCTCCTCAGATTGGTCAGACAGCAGCGAGCAAGATCGGCGCAGGGCCCGATTCGGAAGTAGTGAAGATTCTGCACCGAGTGGTCCAAGTTTTGGAGAGCGCCGCAGCCAACGCCAGGATCAGCGCAGAGGTTCCAGACCTACCCCAGTTGCATCCACTAGACCTGAGCCCTCATCGCGCGCCTCTGCTGGGGCGGCTGGCATCAATCAGCGTGGTGAAACGTCTACGCGCAGCAGTAATGGCTTAGAAGGACAACCTGGCATTCCTCAAGGCAGCCCACTGCGAAGAGAACCCGAAGATGCCGCCTATTCCCCAAGCGTGCGTCAACCCTCTTCCACAACTCCGGTAAGCAGACGGAATCCCGCCCCCGAGACCGGACCTGCAACGGCCAGGGATACCAATCGCACCGCTCCCCGCAGTTCCCGCCAAAGGGATAACAGCTCCCGCTTCGACGACTGATCAGTCTGAGCATTCACCCCGGTATGACCCGACACCTCCTCCTCGTGCTGCTCACACTGGGAATGGTTGCCTGTAATAGTCGCTCGACTCGAGCACCATCTGGCCTGCTTTCACCACAACAACAAGACCCTGCCCTCAGCGGTAACGGGCGGTTGCTAGCTGTAATCGAAGACCAAAACGGTAGGCCGACCGTGCAATTACGGAACGTTGAAGGTGGGGGTTCATTGCGTTTGCGCCACCTCTCACGTCATCAGCCCCACAGCTCACCATCCTTGAGCTGGAACGGCCGTTATTTGGCTGTGATTACCCAACGCGGCAACCACAGACTGGTCTTAATTGAAGACCGCCTGAGCGGCAAAGCTCACCCACTACGCTTGCCCTCCGGTCGAGATCCCGTGCAGGTCAGCCTGGCCCCTGATGCAGGCAAACTCGCAATTCAAACCGCGGATCAAGGGCGTTGGCGGGTCGAAGTGATTGACCTGAGCGGATTACTGGAGCCCGACGGACCTGGAGGCCAGCGAAGCACTACTCCAAGCGAACCAAACCGATGAAAAAGAGAATGTTTATATCGGCTTTACTGCTTTGCTTCGTCGTTTTGGGGTGCAGTCAAAACGGCATCCGTCCCATGTCCCGGATCGGGGCATCGCTACGTCGCAGCGCCGAAAGCAGGCGCCTTCCCTCGATGGGACAACGCTGGATCGCCAGCCTGGCCAGTCGTAACGGAAGAGAGCGTGTTGAGCTGATTGATCTGAGCAGCGACATACCAGTGCCACTGAATGGAATCAATCAGGCCGATTCCCAAACCATCAGCCTCAGCGTGAGTGGGGATGGTCAGAGGATCGCCATGGTGCGCCAACGCGAAGAGCGAACAGAATTAATGCTCTATCGCCGCAGTGCAAGCGCTTTACAACGACTGCCCATTAATCCGCCTGGTGTGCCCCGATCCGTAAGCCTTAATGGAAATGGACGACTGCTAGCCGTCCAGGTGAGCCGAAGAGGGCGTTGGGATGTGGACTTGATTCGCCTCCCCTAGTCAAGGAATCAGCCCTGCCCAATGCAAAAAGGTGTCAGCACTGAGGGCTTCCGTGAGCACTACAGCTAGAAATCCGATCATGGCAAAGCGCCCATTAATCCGCTCGGCATAAGCACTCCAACCAAAGGCAGGCACATCTTTTGTTGTGGCACTGGTCTCTGGAGCGGTCGACGCTGAGGAGGGCTCCTCAGGCGCGCGATCCATGGCTTGATCAGACTTGTTCATGGTTGATAGCTACTGGCGGGTATCAGGCTCCAATCGCCATCCCCCCGCAGTTCAAGCACATTGTCATGGAATTGCTTGAGGGAAGGACGATGGCCAACACTAATAAACGAGAGATCTCGATCTACCAGCAACTCATAAAGCTGCTTCTCTGTCTTCACATCAAGAGCACTGGTTGCCTCATCTAGAACTACAAAACTGGGAGAGTTCAACAACAATCGTCCAAAGGCCAATCTCTGCTGTTCTCCTAAGGAAAGAATTCGAGGCCAATCCTGCTTGATATCCAAGTTGGGATAACGAGTCACTAACTTCTGCAAGCTGACCTGCTCAAGCACACTTCGCAGCTGCTCATCACTAAAACGGTTCTCGTCTGCTGGATAACAAAGCTGCTCTCTGAGGGAGCCCAATAACATATAAGGCTTCTGAGGGATGAACAGGAGGTCACCCATCGATGGTCTCTCAACGCTGCCCCGAGTGGGCTCCCAAAGGCCACTAATCATTCTCAAGAGTGATGTCTTCCCGCATCCGGATGGCCCAACAACTAACAATTTGTCGTGATCACCGATATCAATGGTGAGATCTTCAATGACTGGATTATTTCCGTTGGGAGGGTAGAGGTCGGCAGAACGAATCACGATGCTGTTACTGCCAGGAACAACGCGGCTGTTGCTACTAGGGGCCTGCTTGCTCACCTGCTCAATCTTGGATTGAAATCCCTCTAAACGACTAATACCTGCAGCGAACTGAGCAAGTTGCTCAATTCGGGCCACAATGAAGAACAACGATCCCTCCACCATATTGAAGGCAAAGTTGGCCTGATTGAAAACTCCAAAATCAATTTCACCCGCAAAATATACCGGCGCCATTACCAAAAACGGTAGAAAAACTCCTGCGTAGGATACCGATCGACGCATGACATCAATGATCACCTGCCAAATGATCAGAAGGTTGAAGTTTTTAACAACCGAGCCAAGACGCCTATAAGACTCTTGCTTTTCCTGCCCCTCCCCAGAATAAAAAGCAATCGATTCAGCGTTGTCCCTGATATGAACCAAGCCGTAGCGAAAATCAGCTTCATAACGAAGCTGGTCGTAATTGATTCTCACCAGATTTCGCCCTGAAACAATTAGCAGCGTTGTGGCAACTGCCGAATAGCCAAATAAAGCGAAAGTAAGCCTGGAGCTAATACTCCAAAGCACTAAGATATTAAGCGAAAATGTTAGAAGCGCATCAAATAGACCAAGGGCGAGACTTAAGCTTTGAGCCGTAAAAGATTCCGTATCTTGAGTGATTCTCTGGTCAGGGTTGTCAACATCTGTTTCGTCTTCACTATTAGGATTAAGAATATAATAAGCCTTGTTTTTCATGTAATCGCCAATCAGCGATTTGGACAGCCACTCTCTCCAAATAATCCCCAGCTTTGCAGTTATATAAACCTGAGTCACCCGGATAGGCAATGCAATCACAAAACAGGCTCCATAAATTGCTAATCGTCCATAAAAGCCTCCTTGATCCTTATCAACTAATGCATTTGTAATGTCTCGGTAGATAAATCCAATCCCTGTATTGATTCCATTCACAGCAAGCAACATGAACACAATCGTTGCGAGCAACCCCCAATTGAGCCAACGCCTCTGGCGCAATTGCTGACGGAAAGCCACGAAACTGGCCAAACCAACCAGAAACAGCGTCACAAAAGCCGCGCCCCACCAACTTGACCAAATCGTGGCGATCGTTCCCGAAACACCAGAGAGATATTTCTCCGTTAAATCCGGCTGAAACCGATCCAGGCTGCGAATCAATGCGGTAAGCACCGCAAGCACCAAACCGCCAACACAAAACAGAAGGCATACCAACAGCCAAATGAACTGCCATCCGCTGGCCTGATCGAGCGGCAGAAAGAAGGGTTGGGCCAGGTGACGCAGCGTGGCCAGCTGATTACGCAGATTTTTAAACGGGCCGCTGCTGGCGATAGTTGACGCTTTCATGAAGTCATTCTCACAAGCCAAGCCTTTATCCGGGAGGCCAATCCAGGGAACGCCCACCGATTACATGCACGTGCAAGTGGAACACGGTCTGCCCTGCACCCTCTCCGCTGTTAATCACCGTTCGCCAATCGCTTAAGCCTTGTTGCTTGGCAACCTTCGCCGCCACTACCAACAGATGCCCAAGCAGCTCCTCATCCGCTGTCTCCGCTTCGCGCAAGCTCTCTAATGGCTTGCGCGGAATCACCAGCAGATGAACAGGAGCGGCCGGAGCAACGTCACGGAACGCCAAACAGCTGTCATCGCTGTACACCTCATCGCATGGAATCTCTCCGCGCAAGATGAGGGCAAAAATCGTGTCGCCAGCCATGGTCACAACCCTGGGCAAAACAGCGGATGAGACGGGTGGGGCATCAGATGCTTAACCCCGAAACCATCCAATGCTGGCACGCTGCTCAAGTGCATCCATTCAAGGCATGGAGGCGCTTCCCGTCACGGTGGAAGTAGATCTAGCGCCAGGGCTTCCCGGCTTACAGCTTGTGGGACTTCCAGATGCTGCCATTCAAGAATCGCGCGAACGCGTTCGAGCTGCGCTGCGCAACAGCGGCTTTCGCGGGCCCCTAGTTCGGGTCATCGTCAATCTGGCACCAGCGGATCGACGCAAAGAGGGGCCAGCCTTCGATCTCCCGATCGCGCTGGCCTTGCTTGTCGCCAGCGGTCAACTTGATCCCCAAAAGCTGGAGGGGCTGTGCTGCGCCGGAGAACTGGGCCTAGATGGAAGCTTGAGGCCATGCCGCGGCATTTTGGCCATAGCCTGCCAAGCGAAGATCCAGCAGGCCAAGGCGTTTGTGGTGCCATCCGCGAACGCGGCAGAGGCGTCTCTGGTGGCCGGACTACCCATCGTGAGCGCCCAGACGCTGGGGCAACTTGTTGAGCAGTTACGGCATGGCATCGAGCACAACTGTTGTCCTCAACCAACAAGGGAAGAGCCTGCAACGACAACGAGCTCTTCCAGCGCATCAGTCCCCTCGTCGGCAGCACCCCTAACGATTCAGCATTTCGCCCGAAAGGCACTGGCGATTGCTGCCGCCGGTGGACACCACCTCCTGATGGTTGGGCCTCCTGGCTGTGGCAAAACGATGTTGGCGCGCCAGCTCCCCAAAATTCTTCCGCCGTTAAGCGACTCAGAGGCTCTGGAGCTCACCCGCCTTCAATCCATTGCTGGCACGCTTGGCAGCGTGACAAGCCTGGTTCGGCAACGACCATTCCGTGCACCGCATCACAGCACAACGGCAGCGGGGCTTCTCGGCGGCGGCATCAATCCTCGGCCAGGCGAATTGAGCCTGGCCCATGGAGGCGTGCTGTTTCTCGATGAGCTCACTGAATTCCCAAGATCCATCCTCGATCAGTTGCGTCAGCCTTTAGAGGAGGGGGTTCTATGGATGAGCCGAGCGCGATTGCGCTGCGCCTTTCCCTGCAGGGTGACCCTGGTGGCTGCCACCAATCCCTGCCCTTGCGGCTGGCATGGCGATCCTTCCAACCGCTGCAGATGTTCGGAGCTGCAACGGCAGCGCTACTGGAACCGCTTATCAGGTCCATTTTTAGATCGCCTCGATCTTCAATGCCGCCTTGAACCTGTGCCGGCAGGCCAACTACGCCGTTGCTTCAAAACAACCGATGATCCAACAGAGAACCAATCAGAAGAGAGCTTCTCCCCCGAAGCCATCCAGGCCGCGCGCATCAAAATGTGCCAACGCAACCCGGGCGGTCAACTCAACAGCCAACTCAGCGCGCTCGAGCTTGGCCGCTACGGCCAAATCGAAGAACGGGCCTTTCAATGCTGGGAGCAGGTGGTGTCGAAACGGCAGCTGAGCATGCGCAGCAGCTTGAGGCTTCTGCGCGTTGCCCGAACCATTGCCGACTTAAAAGCAGTGCCCAAGGTGGGCGAACTACATCTTTCAGAAGCGATCTGCTTCCGTAGCTACGACCACACGCCCAAAGCCATTGGTTGAGCTGATCACCGCTTAGTGCGACACCTCTTCAGGAGAATCTCGATATGGCTGAAATCCAATCGCAGGAGGAACAGTTTTCTTCTCCTCACTTGGATTTCCAAGAGCATGGGAAAGGGTTTCACCCACCCAGTCGCGAAGCGATTTAAACATCAATGCCATGGTGGATCCCATTCGAGATGCTTCTAGTCTCGGTAGGCACCCAATAAAAAAGAACCAGTCTAAATACCGATCCTTCGATATCTCGACATGGCAAGGGGGCTTAAAGCTAAAAATGCAGACCGATCAACGACGACGACGGCGCTGCTGAGCTTTGCGCTTGTACTTCTCGATTGGAGTCTCGTGATGGCGCAGGCGCTTTAGGTCTGCAAAGATCCCGGCCTTGGAGACCTGACGCTTAAAGCGACGCAGGGCAGATTCGATGCCTTCGTTTTCTCCAACCGTGACCTGAGTCATTCAACAAGCGAGGATTTCCTGTTTATTAACCTAGCAAGCGATCTGCAAACGGCTCAAAGAGCGTCGGGGGATTCAGGCATGCCGTCCCGATAAACATAGAGATGTCCAAGCGTGCGCTTGCCGTATTGACGCCTCATCAGCTTCCAGCCAGGTTCAAGATTCAGCTTGAGGAAACCGTTTCCAGGCCCTCCTGAGCGAGCCACCACCATGATGGGGCGTGAGGGATCACGCGTCGGGACGGCCAATAGCTCGATATCGGAGCCGGTTTTGACCACAGAGAGTCGATAACGCGTTCCAAGGTCATCGCCGCCAATGCGCAGGGAATACCCATTGCCATCGATATAGCGGTTACAGATTCCGGTGAAGTCAAAACTGGCCAATAGGGGGTCAACCACTGCAGGGGAAGCTCCTGACACCTCAAAACAAGGCCTGGCACTGGTCCGCTGCTCATAAATGTTCAGCTGAGAGCTCTCACCCTTACCGATTGGAGCCGACACCATTACAAATTGGCTTTCGTCGACGTCTGCAGCAGTGAAAACGGAGCCTTGAGCTTTCGCTGCTTGCGGGAGAGCTGTAGCCACAGCAGCCGTCAAGACAGCACAAGCAACAGCAGCGTTCCAAGGACGGCCCATCAATCAAATCCGATCGTTAAGAGGATCGTATTAGTCCCTTTGCATCTGAGCACGTGCCTTCAGGCCGGTTTGTTGAGACGAATCGCGACCAGAAGTGACCCAAGCGTTGCCGGAAGGCTCAAACCAAGGATCCATCGCGTTGGATTCACGCCCAAATCAGGATCTCCGTAAGCCAATTCAAAAACACAGCCTGTAGCCGCGATTCCGAGCACACACGCCAGGGCCAGGAACAGGCCAGAAAGGGGTTTCATCGGCATCGGTTAAGGCGTCATGGGGCGAACGTCCGCGGCAAGGAAGCCATGATCCTTCAGCTCCTTATTAAGCCCACTGGAATCGGTCACACGATCCACAAACAACACCCCACGGAGATGGTCCATCTCGTGCTGAATGCAACGCGCCATCAGACCATCCGCCTTCATGGTGCGGGGTCGGCCCATCTCATCTCTGAAACTCAATTGAATGGCCGTCGGACGGACCACATCGAGATACACCCCTGGGATGCTTAGGCAGCCTTCTTCATAGGTATCCACAGATGCGCTGCAAATTGTGATTTCAGGGTTAATCAGTACAAGAGGTGGGGTGCTTGGTGTCTCAAGGTCGAGGTCGATTACCAACAATTGCTGATGCACCCCAACCTGAGGAGCTGCTAAGCCGATGCCACGGGCGGTATACATGCTGCGCAACATGTCGCGGACCAAGTCGCGCACGCGCTCGTCAACCTTGCCGATTCGGCGAGCATCACCCCGTAGCGCATCGTCACCAAGGGTATGAATATTGAGCGGAGCACTCTCTAAGGGCTCCTTGGGCACGGCAATTGAGGAGCTGCTTTTCTCAGCCGATCGTGCCAACTGGGCGAAGCTCCTAGCCAAAACCCCTCCTACCTTGAAATTGTCTTGATCTTAGGCAGAGCTGATCTCTGCTCGATCCGTTCGACATGTCTATGCAACAGCCCCTACCCGCCACAACCGCCCTCGGACGCACTCCGTTGCTGCGAGCTCCGCAACTACTTGGTGATTGGGTGCTCTGGCTCCAGCAGCGACCCCACGAAAAAGGCCGCACCACAGCATTAATCCGCCGCTGGGGGGAGACAGAAAGCACACCCCTGGAACTCACTCCAGCACCGATTAATTTACGCAGCAGAGTGCATGACTACGGGGGAGCGCCGCTGACGGCGACCCTGACGGAAGGAACACTCCAGCTGGTTTGGGTTGATGACAACGACGGTTGCCTCTGGTTCCAAGCCTGGACAGGCCTAGATGGGGCTAACGCTCAATCGCTGCAAGCCATCGCCAGCCCCCAACGGCTCACCTCCCCCAGCGACAGCGCGCTGGGAGGCGGCGTGATCGACCATGCCCGCTCTAAATGGTTGGGCGTCATCGAGGAGGCCGGTTGTGATCGCTTAGTGAGCGTGGCCCTCGATCAACGCAATCAAACCCCTGTTGTCGTTCATCAGCCGGCTGATTTCGCGGGCTATCTCGCCCTCAGCTCAGACGGAGCCCAGCTTGCTTGGGTGGAATGGCAGCAACCCTCCATGCCCTGGGATTGCTCACAACTAGTTGTGGCGAGGCTTACGGCCTCTGGAGCACTGAAGGATTGCCACCTAATCGCCGGCGGTGAACCTTCACAGCCTCAGGGGATCTCAGTGTTTCAACCCCAATGGCTGCCGGATGGAAGCCTCGTTGTGGCAGAGGACAGCAGCGGCTGGTGGAATCTGATGCGCAATCCCAGCGCCGAGAGCTTGAGCAGCCACTGGCAACGCCTCTGGCCTATGGCCAAGGAGACGGCCATGCCCCAGTGGGTGTTTGGGATGAGTACCACCGCTTGGGATGGGGACAAGCTGTTAGCGGCCGTCTGCGATCAAGGTGAATGGCAGTTGCAACGACTTGGGCTCGACGGCTCTGCAGAGAGTGTGGAACAACCCTTCAATGATCTCGCCGATCTGAACGCATCGAATGGCAGGGCTGTTGCCATCACGAGCAACAGCACCACAGGCCAAGGGATTCTGGAGCTCGACTTGGGCTTAGGAACCTGGCAACACACTCCAGCCGCGGCAGCAGCCATGGAGGTCAACGAGATCAGCGTGGCCCGATCGTTGTGGTTTGACGGGTCTGGCGGGCAACGCACCCATGCCTGGTATTACCCCCCAAGCGGGGGAGCAGATGCGTCGTCACCCCTGTTGGTGAAGAGTCACAGCGGCCCTTCATCGATGGCCCGCCGCGGCCTAAACCTCGCCATTCAGTTCTGGACCTCCCGGGGCTGGGGAGTAGTGGACGTGAATTACGGGGGGTCCACAGGATTTGGCCGGACCTACCGCGACCGGCTTCAGGGGGGTTGGGGAGTGGTGGATGTCAACGATTGCGCAGCAGCAGCCAAAACATTGATTGCCGCGAAGCATGCCGATCCGAACCGCATCGCCATCGAAGGGGGAAGCGCCGGTGGCTTCACCACGCTGGCCTGCCTCTGCTTTACCGATGTATTCCGCGCTGGAGCCTGCCGCTATGCCGTGAGCGATCCCAGTGCGCTAGCCACAGAGACCCATCGCTTTGAGGCCCGCTATCTGGATGGACTGATCGGCCGCTGGCCAGAGGAGCGGGATCTCTATGAGCAGCGATCGCCGCTGCGCCATGCGCAACAGATCCGCTGTCCCGTGATCTTTTTCCAGGGTCTCAAAGACAAGGTCGTCCTGCCACAGCAAACCGAACGCATGGCCGATGCCTTGCGCCGCAATGCCATCCCAGTGGAAGTGCACACCTTCCCGGAGGAGGGACATGGCTTCCGAGATAGCGCTGTGCAGGTCGCGGTTCTGGAGTCAACAGAGCGCTTTTTCCGGCAACACCTCAATTGTTAGAGACTTGGCCATATCCCAACCAACGGAACTGGCGATGCACCTCTTCCATTTGTGATACAGAAAGCAGCGGAGGCTCCCCGAGCTGCAGAGCTTGCAAATACATCTGTGCCAGCGTCTCCACCTCAACGGCAATCTTCAGCGCCTGATCAAGATCCCGTCCCAAACTGACCAATCCATGGTGAGACAGCAAACAGGCCTGGCGGTCCTGAAGTGCCTTCACCGCATAGGCCGACAGTTCAGATGTGCCGAAGGTGGCATAGGGAGCACAACGAATGTCATCACCACCAGCCACCGCTGTCATGTAATGGAACGGTGGAATCCCCCGGTCATGGCAGGCCAGCGCAGTTGCGTGAATGGGATGGCAATGCAACACCGCCATCGCATCGGCCCGATCAGCGAAGACATCGGCATGCAATCGCCACTCTGAAGAAGGTCTGCGGTCATGGCCAGGGAGCCCGCTTGGCAAAGGTTGGCCGCAAAAATCGATCGCCACCAGATCCTCCGGCTCCATCAGGTCGTAGGCCAAGGAGCTGGGGGTCACCAACAATCCCCCCTCAATTCGCAGCGACAGGTTGCCGGATGTGCCCTGATTCAAGCCGGTGCTGTTCATGGCACGGGCTACATCCACCAGCTCACAGCGCAACGCGCGATCGTTCATCCCTATCCCTGAATCAGCCACGGCTATAGAGCTCCTTCAGTCCAACTTCACTGGCCTTCGCTACGCCTCGGTCGGTGATCAGAGCCGTGACAAGCCGTGCTGGGGTGACGTCGAATGCCGGATTAAACCCCGCACAACCATCAGGAGTGAGCTGCACGCTCACGATTTCACCAGCCGACTCCCCAGTGATGACCCGCCCTTGAACGGCGGTCACTTCCTCAGAGGAGCGCGCCTCAATCGGGATCTCTGTCACCCCATCCGCAAGGCGCCAGTCGATGGTGGACGTCGGCAGGGCGACATAAAAGGGAACGTTGTTGTCGTGAGCAGCCAGGGCCTTGAGGTAGGTGCCAACTTTGTTGCAAACATCGCCGCAGCGTGTGGTCCGATCCGTCCCAACGATCACAGCATCCACCTGGCCATGCTGCATCAGGTGACCACCTGCGTTATCCACAATCACAGTGTGCGGCACCCCCTCACGCGCCAACTCATAGGCCGTGAGCGATGCCCCTTGATTGCGCGGCCGGGTCTCATCCACCCAAACATGAACGCTCAGCCCGGCGCGATGGGCCTTGTAAATCGGTGCCAACGCCGTTCCCCAGTCAACGGTCGCCAACCACCCCGCATTGCAATGGGTAAGCACCTGAAGGGGCTCGTTGTGCCGTTCGCTCGGTCGCTGCTCTGCCAGCTTCCGAAATAGATCGAGGCCATACTCCCCAATCGCCTCGCACATCGCCACATCTTCATCAGCAATCAGCGCCGCCTCCCGCCGAGCTGAAGCCGCTCGCTCCGCTTCCGGCAAAGGTTGCACCAAATCACGAACCCGTTCCAAAGCCCAACGCAGGTTCACGGCTGTGGGGCGGCTTGCGTTTAGCTGCTCAAAGGCTTGGCACAAGCCAGCATCGCTGGCGTCGTCTTGAAGAGCGAGCATTAAGCCATAGGCGCCAGTCACCCCAATTAATGGCGCACCGCGCACCACCATGGTGCTGATCGCATCTGCCACCTGATCACAACGCGTCAGCGTTCGGGTGATCAGGCGATGGGGCAACAGGGTTTGATCGATCACACCCACGGAGCGCTGATCGGCTTCAAGCCAAATCGTCCGCCAGGCCTGGCCATCAATGTTCATGGTCGAAACGCGCCAGTTCTCCGGATTAATTGTTTTAACACTCACGTTTGCTGATCAAATCGGTCGATATCCAAACCAGTCAGGCACCTGGTGCTGACTTTCACCATCGAGCTGGCGATGGAGATGCACATAAACACTGTTGCTCCCTGTCAAAAACAACTGTTCAATCGCCAAGCAATCATCCACGGCACTGAGATCATCCTTGTGCTGCTCAAGTGCATCCAGCAACCAGCGCTTCTTGGCTGTTGCTTTAGCGGCTTGCAGCGAAGGGGCCACCACAAGTCCAAAGCGATGCAATTCCGCCAGCGAATCGGTTTGATAGCCCCCGAGGTTGACGAACCACAGCCGCTGCTTCTCGGAAGGAGGCTCCACCTCAAGGGTGACGCGCCAGCCATCAATGCAATGCACGGCCATGTAGCTGTCGAGATGCAACCCGCGGCGGCGACCAAACCACTGCCGACGAAGCTCGGGATAGGTGTCCTCGATGCAGCGGCCCACCACAAAACGCACATCGTGAAGCTCGATCAAACTTCGATCCGTGCGCCCACCAAGGACAACCAAAAACAAGGTGGACTGTTCCAAGCGCTAATGGCGAACGGACCTAGCCATGCTCACGAAAAAAGTTGATCACACTGACGAGCTCATCAGCGAAACGATCAATCTCAGCGTGAGTTGTACAAAAATTAAGGCTCGCGCGAGCTGATCCGGTCACGCCATACAGCCGATGCAGCGGTTGGCAGCAATGGTGACCACTGCGAATACAAACCCCGGACAGATCAAGCATCGCCGCGATGTCATTGGCATGAACACCCTCCACCACAAACGTGGCCAGGGCGCCTCGATCAGGCTGCTGCTCTGGCGTGGGACCAAAAATGCGCAGACCATCAATCGATTGAAGCCGGCCAAACAGATGGGTGGTGAGCTCCGCCTCCCAGGCCTGAATCGCATCGAGTCCAAGCGTTTGCAAATAGGTAATCGCAGCACCCATGCCGATGGCTTCACCAATGGCTGGTGTGCCCGCTTCAAACTTATGAGGGAGTTCCGCCCAGGTGCTGTGATCCAAGAACACTTCTTGAATCATCTCGCCACCACCAAGGAAGGGTGGCATCGCCATCAAGGTTTGCTCCGATGCCCATAGAAAACCCATTCCGGTGGGGCCACATAGCTTGTGAGAGGAACCCACAAGGAAATCAGCCCCGAGACTCTGCACGGCAATGGATTTGTGAGCCAGGCTTTGGCATGCATCTACCAAAACTTTGGCCCCCACAGCATGGGCGAGGGCTGCAATCTCTTCGATCGGATTGCAACATCCCAGGGTGTTGCTGATGTGGACCACGCTCACCAAGCGCGTTTTCGCCGAGAGCTGATCCCGCAAGTCCGCTAGATCAAGCGTGCCTTCAGGGGTCACACCCACATGCCGAAGCACACAACCCGTGCGTTCAGCGAGCAATTGCCAAGGCACCAAGTTGCTGTGGTGCTCCATCACGGTGAGCAACACCTCATCACCAGCCTTCAACTGGGAATCACCCCAACTGCGGGCGACAAGGTTGATGGCTTCCGTGGCATTACGCGTGAACACAATCTCTTTAGAGCTCGATGCACCGATCAAGCCAGCGGTCGTTGCACGAGCCGCTTCAAACGACTCGGTGGCACGCGCACTGAGCTGGTGGGCCCCACGATGCACATTGGCGTTATCGCAGGCGTAGTAATGCTGAATCGCATCAAGTACAACGCGAGGCTTCTGACTGGTTGCCGCATGATCCAGATAGATCAGCGGTTGACCGGAGCTTGAAACTTGGTCAAGAATAGGAAAATCAGCACGCACTCGTTCCGAAATAGTTACGGCAGCGTTACGATGAAGTGTGGTCATGGTGTGATTCCTCCCACTTGCAAGCTGCCACCGAGCCAGCGCTGCGAGGCATCGAGAGGCAAGCGATCCAGCACTTCCTTGCAATAACCACGCAGAAGCAGCGCTGCTGCAGAGGAATGCGTGATGCCACGACTGCGAAGGTAAAACAATTGATCTTCCTGTAGCTGAGTCACGGTGGCCCCATGAGTACAACGAACGTCATCCGCCACGATTTCCAACTCGGGCTTGGCATCAACACGGGCGCGTCCCGAGAGCAACAAGCTCCTGCTGAGCTGGGAGGCGTTGGTGCGCTGGGCAAGCCTTGGCACTTGAATCGCACCGTTGAAGATGCTGTGAGAGCGATCGGCAGCAACCGTTTTTTGCACTTGGTCCAGCGTGCCTTCAGGGCCCTCAAAACGCACAGCGGTATGGACCGCAAACTGCTCATCAGCAGCGGTGACGGAAAGACCATGAATCGACGTAGAAGCCTGGCCATCCACCTGCACAACACTCGGCTCAAGTCTTCCAAACGACCAGCCCTGCGACACCGAAACCAGGGAGTAGTGACTAAGCGACTCTTGCTCCACAGCAAGGTTGGCGAGCAGAGCCTCGTGGCCGTCGCCTACGGCAAGCAAGCCATGGTTCACCTTGGATCCCTGGCCAAGATGAATTTCCAGGAGATGACTGTGGGCAGACTGACCCTGAGCACTAACAATCTGGAGAAACTCGAGCTCTGCTTTTTCCTCAACCAGCAACAAAACCCTGGTTGGAACCAACATGGCGTTGGCCGCAAGCATGACCAACTCAACCGGTGGAACGTTGCCGCGAATGCGTAAGGCCAAAATCTGCTGACTCACTCCGTAGTTGAGCTCAACCGGCCAATCCGACTCACAACGACAACGGGACAAGGTGTGGCCGAGAGCTTGCTGCAACTCAGCGCCCTCAAGCTGCGAAATCCCTGCCGGCAAGGTCACACCCTGCAAGGGGTCCTGACTGCCATTAATCACAAGTCTCAGAGCCTGCTCAGGAACGTTGGGCAAGCTGTCAGCACTTGAGCGATGACTTCTTTGATCCGCAATCGACAGCTGAAATAGCGCCTCTAGGCGTGTGAGATCAGTGAGCCTCCACGACTCCTGCTTCCTACTGGGAAAGCCCTGCTCTGCCAGGGCCAAACGTCCTCGGCGCTGAACCGGCTCCAATGTCCCTGTTGGTACAGGAAGCTGTGTTAACCAACCCTCGGGCATCGCCATTGTTAAGCCACCCCTTCGGCCGCGAGCTGCTGATCCACCCAGTCGTAACCAATTTTTTCCAACTCAAGAGCCAATTCACTCCCACCGGTTCGCAAGATGCGACCTGCCCCCATCACGTGCACATAATCCGGCGTGATCTCATCCAAAAGCCGTTGATAGTGGGTGATCAGCAATGTGCAGTTGTCCGGACTTGCCAACTGATTCACGCCTCCAGCAACGATCCGTAAGGCATCAATATCAAGGCCAGAGTCGGTTTCATCGAGAATCGCGACCACGGGATCCAGCAAGGCCATCTGAAGAATCTCGTTGCGCTTTTTCTCGCCGCCAGAGAAACCCTCATTCACGCTGCGCTCAAGAAAGGCAGGGTCCATTTGCACCACTTGCAAGCGGTCACGCACGTGATCATCGAAATCAAACGTGTCGAATTCTTCCTTGCCTTGCTTCTCTCGTCGGGCATTCGTAGACACCCGGAGAAACTCAAGGTTGCTTACTCCAGGGATCTCAATCGGGTACTGGAATCCTAAGAACACTCCAAGTCGAGAGCGCTCTTCAGGCTCCAACTCAAGAAGGTCACGGCCGAGGTAGCGCACAGACCCAGACGTCACGCGATAGGCGGGGTGACCAGCCAAAACTTTGGACAACGTGCTTTTACCGCTTCCGTTACGACCCATCACGGCATGAATCTCGCCGGCTTTCACCTGCAGGGTCACCCCATTCAGAATCGGCTTGTCCTCAACAGACGCATGCAGATCATTGATTTCAAGAAGCGGCTCGGCGTCGGGACGGATCACGTCAGAAGAAAACGAAGAGAAAAACGAGTATTAAAAGTTTGGTACTGGAATTAACCCACCGAACCCTCAAGCTTGAGAGCAAGAAGTTTGTCGGCCTCAGCAGCAAACTCCATCGGCAGTTGATTAAACACATCCCTGCAGAAACCGCTCACCATCATCGACACAGCTTCTTCAAAGCCGATACCTCGGCTTTGAAGATAAAACAACTGGTCTTCGGACATACGGCAAGTACTGGCCTCATGTTCGATCGCAGCTTGCGGCTGCTGAGAACGTATATAAGGGTACGTATTCGCTGCAGCTTGATCTCCAATCAGCATCGAATCACATTGGCTGTAATTCCGAGCACCCTTCGCATTCGGGCCAACTTGAACAAGGCCTCGATAACTATTGCTTGAGCGACCAGCACTAATCCCTTTACTCACAATCGTGGAGCGGGTGCGTGGTCCTACATGCACCATTTTAGTTCCGGTATCGGCTTGCTGGCAATTATTCGTTAGAGCAACTGAATAAAACTCACCAACGGAATCAGCACCCTGCAACACACAGCTTGGATATTTCCAAGTGATAGCTGAACCCGTTTCGACCTGCGTCCAACTAATACGACTACGCGCGCCTCGGCACTGGCCACGCTTGGTCACAAAATTAAAAATGCCACCAACACCATTTTCATCACCAGCGTACCAATTTTGAACCGTGGAATACTTAATCGAAGCATCATCCAAAACAACTAACTCCACGACAGCAGCATGAAGCTGATTCGTATCAAACATCGGCGCAGTACAACCTTCCAAGTAACTCACCGATGCGCCTTCTTCGGCAACAATCAAAGTGCGCTCGAATTGTCCGGTGTCACCAGAATTGATTCGAAAGTAAGTGGAAAGCTCCATTGGGCATTCCACACCTTTAGGGATGAACACGAATGATCCATCACTAAAAACAGCAGAATTTAAAGCCGCAAAGTAATTATCGTTAATTGGAACAACCGAGCCGAGATACTTCTTGATTAATTCAGGATGCTCAGCAACCGCCTCAGTGAAGGAGCAAAACACCACTCCGTGTTCAGCAAGCTTTTCTTTATAGGTGGTTGCAATCGAAACGCTGTCAAAAACTGCGTCGACAGCAACGTTGCTTAGCCTTTTTTGCTCGCTTAGAGGAATTCCTAACTTTTCAAAAGTTTCAAGAAGCTTGGGATCAACTTCATCAAGACTTTGCTTTTTATCTTGCTGCTTTGGAGCAGCATAATAAACAATATCCTGATAATCAATTGCTTTATAACCCAATGAAGCCCAGTCAGGTTCTTGCAACTTCAGCCAATGACGATAAGCCTTGAGCCGGAAATCGAGGAGGAATTCCGGCTCATTCTTTTTAGAAGAAATCAGTCGAACTACCTCCTCACTAAGACCTTTTGCGATCTTCTCGGTTTCGATATCAGTGACAAATCCGTATTTGTACGGCTGACTAACGAGATCGCGTGTGTAGGTACTGGTCATGGGCTTTAACCTGCCGTGGCGTGAATCGTTTCAGTGCTGATGGTCTGGTCCTCACAGCGAAAGGGATTGTCTTCGGTGAGAAACAACATGCAGTGGCAATCCTTGCGCTCTCGCATTGGCACGCAGGGACAGTTCCAAAACGCCTGAGAGACCTCAGCTTGCTTGTCTTCGTAGTGACGGCAGGGGCAAAGCGCGCCACCCAAATCGTCCTTGTGCTTAGCAAGACCCTTCAAGACAACAGCCGTCACGCCGGGATCGCTACAAAAGTAGGTCCCGGTTCGTTGGGCGTACGTTTCGGCAAATTTGCGAATGACCTCAAGGCTTTCAGCTGTCGGCTCTGTGCTGCCAGCGGACGCATCGGACATTGGGCTCAAGGGGGGAAAGAAGAGGACGCAGTCAGAACGAATGCCTGAATACATTCCGGCCAAGATTCAGGCTAGGACCGAGATACGAAACAAAAAGGTTTCGTTTCTAGGAGACTAAGACAGAAATCCATCGTCCGGAGACACCATCATGCTGAAGGGGCACACACCCGCTGAGCAGATTTCCTTCCAATAATTCGTTAACCGAGGCAAAGGACTTGGGGAACTGACACGACGATTGCGGCCTTCCCGTGGCATCGTGAGTTCAATAGCTTCGATCCATGGGAGCTCAAGCGCAGGCCCCTACTCGCGAAACCACGCTGACCTTGCTTCTACGGCGGGGCGATACTAGTGCGTCGACATTGGCAGAGACGTTGGGGATTTCTGTGCAAGCCATGCGCAGGCATCTACGCAGCCTCGAAGACGACGAGCTCGTCGAGGCCAGTCCCACACCAGCAGGACCAGGTCGTCCATCCAACCTGTGGAGACTTACCCAAAAGGGGCACCAACACTTCCCTGACGGCAGCGAAAACTTTGCCTTAGGCCTGCTTCAGTCGATGGCGGCAACTTTGGCGCCTGAGGTCATGGCAGACCTCTTACGTCAGCAAGCCCTGGAGAAAGCCACCCTCTATCGCAAACAGCTGGGGAACGCTCCGCTAGAGGAGCGCGTCCGGGCGCTTGTGAATCTCCGCTTTAAAGAGGGTTACGTCAGCGACATGCAGCCAGCCACAAGTGGTCCAGGTTGGTGTGTCAGTGAATTTCACTGCTCAGTGCAGAGAATTGCTGAGGAATACCCAGCGGTCTGTGATCAAGAGCTACAGCTCATCAGACACACCTTTCCCGACTGTCTTGTGGAGCGTGTGCATTGGCGCCTGGAATCAGGACATTCCTGCGGTTTCAGCATCTCCCCTAAGCAGGACTGATTCATGGCTGAACGGCCGCTCTTCGGTTCAGGTCCCCTATCTCGCGCAGATGCCGAGCAGATAGAAGCCACGTTGCTTCCCAACCTCGATCGCCACCATCTTCGCCTTCTAGCCCACTGTCTACGCAGCTTTCAAGTCATCGCAGATCCGCGACAATCAGGTCCACTTCCAGACCAAAGAGCGCTCGAACAATGGCTCTTGGAGCAGCCACAATTTTTTGATGAGCCTCAATTCCGCGACTTACTGCTCCACCAATTGCTTGCCGCGGCACAACAGCTAGAAGACCTCGCAAGGCAACGGAACCTCTCTCCTTTGGAACTCAACCTGGGAGAACTCATTGAGGCCAGCACTACGGCATGCAAAGCCAGCATCGAGGGGCCGCACAACCATCCCTCGGACTGCGATCATCCACTACAAGAGTCATCCCCCTCATGACCTCGGCGATTACCAACGCGGTCCATTTCTTTCAACAGAGTTGCGGTCGCTGGCGATCACAACGCAGTGTTCATCACCTCTTGCACCGACGCGCAGAAGCGGGTGGGTCGCTCATCGTTGTGGAAGATCTCGATCCGAATGATCCACGGCTGCAAACACTGGCGGAACAACACGGCCAATCCCCGGGGAGCATTGCAGGAGGCAGCTTTGTGCGCTGGAGCGCCTCGATGGCATGGGATCAAAACGGCGATGCCCATGACGGCGAAACAGTCTTTGGCCTGATCCCAGATGCGGATGACGGACGCAGCGGCACCTTGCTTCGCGATTTGGGCTACGCCGAAAAAGCGCCGGCCACCTCGACCTTCCAAATGGATCAGCAGGACGGTCTCATCCTCTGCACCAGCTACGAAACCATGACCGTCTGGGAACGCTTCTGGTTCACCAGCCCAAATGTGAGGTTGCGATCCAGCACGGTGGAAGGTCTTTCGAACAACGCATCCTTTTGCATGGAAACGCGTTTGAGCGAAGAAACTGAGGACATCACAGAAGCGCCAGCAGGGTCAAAGGATGAGTTACTGGAACCACTTTCAGCCCCATTTGGCTGGTGAGATCGGACGGCATTAACTATTACGGACTGTGAGTGCTGACCTGCGAAGAACAGGTGCACCGGACTCTTCTTCTACGATCACGAGCGAAGGATGATGAAGATTGCGTGGCCATTCCTCTACTGCAGTACGCACCGATCACCCAAAATTCAAGGGTGGCGGCGCTGCGGGTCGCATCCGAAGAGGTGCCACGGGCATATTCCATGGACATCGCCATGGATGCCGACAATCTGAAAACAGTGATTGAAGGCGCTTACCGGCAGATTTATTTCCACGCTTTCAAGTCAGATCGTGACGTGAATCTGGAATCCCAGCTGCGAGACGGTCAGATCACTGTCCGCGATTTCGTTCGTGGACTCTGCCTCTCCGACACTTTTCAGAGAAGTTTTTATGGCTTCAATAGCAATTACAAGGTGGTCCGCCATCTTGTAGAGAAGCTCTTAGGCCGGAAGACAAGTGGCAAATCAGAAGAAATCGCCTGGTCGATCGTGATTGCCACCAAAGGCGTGACCGGGATGGTGGATGCGCTGCTCGACAGTGAGGAATATCTCGACGCCTTTGGCTATGACAATGTCCCCTATCAACGCAACAGGGTTCTCCCTGGAAGAGATCTAGGAGACACGCCCTTCAATATCACCAGTCCTCGCTACGACGAGTACTACCGCGGCATCCTTGGATTCCCCCAATTCATCTACACCGGCGGCCCAGGCAAAACGATCCCAGCCCGCGGCAAGGTCAAGCGCGGCGGCTTCCCAGAGGACTATCTCCCTTGGGTCCGTGGCATGGGAAGCGCTCGCGGGGCCTCACCCAGCGGCAGTGCAGATATTGATTACCTCGCCAAGGTTCCCTACCGCAGCGTTGGTCGCTGAACCACGGGAAAATACGGCGAAAGTCGAGGGGAGCATCAGCCCCCTTTTTTTTGTGTCCAGCTCTTTGGAGCAGCCAACTTGAGCCTTAAACACGCTGGTCTGGAGTCAGAAGATGCTGACCACAGCAGTGGAAGATGTCAGAAAAATGGAAGTTGGCTGCAAACTGATCCCGAAGAAACTCGGTTGGTTGTCCGTGACGCAAGCCCTCTCATCTCTAGCTCGCCTGACGCTGCGTCAGCTCCGCCAGATGGCAAGTGATCTGGGGGTAAGTCTCTACAGCAGAAAGAGTAAAGAGGCCCTTGTAAGCGCTATTGCTGAGCGCCAAGATCGTCGCGATGGTGATCTTCAGGCGATGGAGGCTGAGCTCTACGCCCCCTCCATGCCTGAGGCATCGACCCGCGTGGTTTTCCTACCGAGAGACCCACAGTGGGCTTACGTTTTTTGGGAAATATCCGATAGCGATCGACGGCAAGCTCAATCAGAAGGAGCAGCTTTCCTATGCCTGCGCCTCGCCGATGTGACCGGACTCGCGAATGGCTCATCCCACCCGCACACCCTTCAGGAAGTGCCTGTGGATAGCCACAGCACTGAGTGGTATTTGCCTGTTCCTCTTTGCGACCGCGACTACCGGGTTGAACTTGGATACAAGTCAGAGAACAAATGGATCTCACTTGCATTTTCCTCAGTGGCAAGGGTTCCAGCACTTCACCCAAGCGATCAAATTCTTGATCAATTTGTCCCTTTCAGCCTGGAAGCCACACCCACTGCTGCTCCCATCATCCTCCCTATGACCATGCCGGGGCCTGATTCAGAAGCAACCGACAGCAAACTGCACGAGCGGCTGTATCAAAGCGCTACGACCCACTTCCGCAGTCGCCGCGTTGGATCTGAGATCCTTCATGAACCTGATTCGATGAGCTCTGATCAGCGTGGCCTCAACGATTCAGGTGTTGGCCTATGGGCCAGCGGGCGCAATGAATCTGGTCTTGGTGGAGTGGCGCCGCGTCAGCGGTCGTTTTGGCTCGTTGCCGATGCTGAACTGATCGTTTACGGCGCAACAGACCCATCCGCACGCCTCACCATTGGGAGAGAAGATGTGCCCCTTTCAAGCGATGGCACGTTCCGCATCCAAGTCCCATTCCGCGATGGAGAGCAGTTGTATGCCATTGAAGCCACAGCAGCAGATGGTGAACAGAAGCGCAACATCACCCTTAATTTCGAGCGTGTAACACCGGAAGACAACAGCAATCCCGCCAGCGAAGCCCGCGCTGAGTGGTTCTGATTCTGAACTCCTCAATGTTGCGTTGGTTTGTTGCGATTACTCCCCTGGCAGGCGCCATAGCCTTCCCAATCCTGGTGCCGATCACCATGGCAAAAGTGAGTATCAGCGCTGGTGTTGGTGTTGCTCTTGTTCTGAGCACTCTTTGGTTTGTCGCAATGTTGCGGACATCTGAGATGCCGCACTGAGGGTGGAACCCTCAGGCTGAGCAACGCTTATTCCCCTGTGAAGCGAATACAAAAGATGCTTCCTTTGCGGTGCTCGATTGTCACTGCGCTGCTTGGCCTACTCACGAGCAGTTGCAGCCAAGCAGGTGTTGTGCTCGGTCAAATGCCAATCGACCTCACCTTGCCAAATGGAATCGATGTAGGTTTCAACCACAGCGCGGTCAGTCGTTATCGCAGTCCTCTAATTGGGGAATGGAGGAATGGCGACAATCTCGAACAGATGCTGATCGATGCGATCCAGTCTGCCGAGGAAGACGTTTTGGTAGCGGTCCAAGAACTTTCTCTCCCTCGCATCGCAAAGAGTCTTGTTACGGCCTCACGCCAAGGCGTGAACGTAAAAGTGATTTTAGAAAACAACTACAGCACCCCCTGGAGCCAGCAGCATGAGCTCGATCTCAGCCGCCATGGACGCCAAAGACTCAAGCGCTTAAAAGTATTAGCCGATCGAGATCAAAATGGTGTTGTGAGTCCAGAAGAAGAACGAGAGAGCGACGCCCTACTCATCCTTCAAAACGGACAGATTGCTTGGATTGATGACACCGAAGACGGCAGCAAGGGAAGTGGCCTAATGCACCACAAGTTTGTGGTCATCGATGGTGAACGAGTGATCACTGGCAGCGCCAACTTCACAAACTCCGGAATCCATGGTGATGCTGGAGCCACGCAAACACGCGGCAATGTGAATCATCTAATCAGCATTCAAAATCAATCTTTAGCCACAGTTTTTCAGGAAGAGTTTGCTCAGATGTGGGGAGATGGCCCTGGCGGCTCAAACAACAGTCGCTTTGGACGCAATAAAACTGCCCTGCCTCTGCAGACCGTCGAGGTGGGCTCCGTGAACATCAGTGTGCTGTTTCCGCCCCATGCCAAAACACATCCAAGCAATGGGCTTGATCTGGTTGAGGATCAATTAGGAAGCGCAAGAAAATCGATTGACCTCGCCTTATTCGTCTTCTCCGCGCAGCAACTCACCAACAAGCTTGCAGAGCGGATATCCGCTGGGGTGAAACTACGCCTGCTGGCTGACCCTGGATTTGCAAGCCGGTCCTTTTCAGAAGTTCTGGATCTCCACGGCCTCGCCCTGCCAGATCGCTTCTGCAAATTAGAGGCAGGCAATCAGCCCTTAACCAAACCGCTCAAGGGCATCGGCACGCCCCGCCTCGCCCGCGGCGACAAATTGCATCACAAGTTCGCGGTGATCGACAACAAAAAAGTGATTACTGGTTCATTCAATTGGTCCCCTACTGCGGCTCACACCAATGATGAAACCCTACTGATCATCAAGTCACCTCAAGTCGCAGCACATTTCACCCAAGAGATGGATCGCATGTGGCGAGGAGCTGAACTGGGGATCTCCGCTCGAATGCGCCGCAAGCTGGATCGACAAGCAAGAAAATGCGGGAGTGGGGAAAAGCGCCAGCAAGCCAATCAAACAAAAACTAAAGTTTAAACAAGATCAAAAAAAAGAACTACTGAACAGTTAAGCCAGCAAACCCATCAAAGCCTTCTTAGGTAAAAGATCAACAAACAAATCAGGCCCCAAGCTAACACCATAAATCCATAAGGCTGACACAAATAACAGATCAAAGCGAAAACAGAACATCCAACATATCGGGCGACAATCTTGCATATCTTGCGCCTATTATTTTTAAACCGAACAGAGCATTTAGACAGAAGATCTCTGATCGGCAAAAAGGACACAAGAGCGTTGATTGGCTTAAGAAGGGGGCTTCTAGACAAGGGCAT
>JASJLK010000004.1:0-31569 GCA_037620855.1 Synechococcus sp. ChBW.bin.23
CGATTAGTTGGAGCTTTTTGGCAGAGTCTTATTGCACGTTGGCTCGTAGGCAGGGCTTCCTTGCGTAGTGGAAAGGGGTAACATGCGCATTGAGAAGCTGCTACATGTGCTGCTGTGATCTGGCGGTTTGGGGTCTAATGATCACAGCTGTCACCGCTGTTGCAGGGATACAGCGCATATCCCTGCTCAACCAGTTCGGGGGTAGCGCTGTTGTTAATCATCCACTTATCCAGTTTGAGAACATATTTCTCATTGCTTTCTTGGAAGAGCCCAGCAAAGTAGATCTCGATGAAGGGTGGCCAACCACCTGCGCTTCCAGGCTCGTTGTCTGCATAGCATTTCCAGCCCTTCGTCACTCCATAGGAATCCATGCTTGGCGATGTAAAGTTGTTATTTGGCATTGAAGAGTCTGCTTCGCATACCCAGGGAAACAGTGCAAATGTGAAGGTGTGTTTGACACCTGCAACACTCTTATAGGGATTCTGGCCATTATTGATGGAGCGAATGCTGTTGCAAACATCTGAATTCCATGGGCGGTCTCGATTGGCTCCAGCACCACAGAGTTTTCCCGTTTCAATATCGTTTCCAACGTTGTACCAGCCAGCCCAATACTTCATTCGCCCAAATATTGTGCCTGAATTGGGGTGGGTAAATGTGCAGTGATTTCTGCCATGGGGGCCTTTTTCGCAGCCAGGTTTTGATGACCCACTATCAAAACGTTCGATGTATTTGATATCACCTAAGCAATCGGGTTGAATGCCAGCCCCATCACAGTTATGGAAAATCCAATAATCACTCCTATTTCCTGCGGGAAAGCTGGCCCATGGTCTTGCTCCCATTTTCCATTGCCCCCCGGCGATAATGTTTTCATAGGGCCCTCCCCCACAGGGGTTCGCTGTGTTGTGGTCGAGATTGAATTGGTAGGGCCTATAGGTGAATGGACTGCAGCTGATGTCTTTTTTACCTTCTCCTCCTCCTCCGCAGTAGTTGGTTAATTTTGTGACCGGCCCATTTGGATAGGGATTTTTTGCCCAGCAAAAGCCTTGCCCTAGTCCGCTGATCAGGACTGGTTTGGCTAAAGGAGATCTGCTTTCGACGATCGGCGAAGGTTGTTGTGGTAATGGCGTTGTTGCGAAGGGAATAACTGGTGTTAATCCAGCAGCCAATAGAGAAAATATCAAGTCTTTGTTATCGATATATCTGAGGACTGGTAAGAGAATACTCGATCAGGGGGGATCGGGTAATGATTTGACATGGCTATCATTCTGAATTCATTCTGACTTTTAGTTATCTCATGAGAATTAAAATATTTGTCAGTTGCATGGCTGATATTGGCTTATAAGAATCTTAACCTGAGGTGATATGTATGATCATTACTTGTAACTAAAGGCCACAGAATCAACGCCTCCACATGATGTTGCTGCAAATTTCAGCTTAGTGCCATGCAGTCAAAAGACTCTTCTCGTCTTGTAGCAGGAATTATTCAATCATTTCGGCAATAAAAAACCCAGTCAACGACTGGGTGTAATGGATTATGCAACGGAGAGGGTCGGATTCGAACCGACGGTGGGCTTGCACCCACGCTGGTTTTCAAGACCAGAGCCATAAACCACTCGACCACCTCTCCAGGAAGCTTCTATATTTTATCATCTCGCCAAGTTTCAGTTTAATATGGAAACTCAGCTTCTCGCTTTGTAATTGCTACAAAAAGTTTCAAGGTAATATTTGATTACTAGTTTAAGGAATATTCAATATTTAATCTAGAGCTGATTAGTTAAATATTGGAATAAAAAGGAGCTTAAGCTAAAAGCCAAAGCCCTTTGTCTTGTTTTTAGCTGTTAGGTTTCGCTAAAGGTAAGAGGCATTTATCAGAATCGCATCCAGCTGGACCTGCTTCCGTAAGCTCTCCATTGTCATAAATTTGTAATGCGTCGAAAAAGTCATTGTTGACTCGGCGTTCAATGACTTCCTTCTGCATGCGCTCATAGGTTTGTGCATCGATTGGTTCGAACGGCAGTCGAGGGAAGGTTGCATTTGCATCGAATCGAGCAAGGAGTGCCGCAGAAATGTATCCACCACCCTGTTGGATGGTCTGATGAAGAGCATCGGTTAAAGGTTCGATTTCATGTTCACGAAATTCGATCGTTGCCGATGTGTTGTGGGCGGTGAAGTTCGTTTGGACTTGCATGTAGAAGTCAAACTGTGCCAATGCTGAAAAGGCATTGATATCCACAGTGTCTGCCCCTGGCAAATTGGCCCAGCTCACTTCGGTTGGGATTTCTACTAGCCATTCCGTGCAGCGCGTATCAAATGGATCATTCAAAAGACGACCTTGATCATCTTTATCCGACTGAGATGGAACGATGGTGTAGCCATAATCCATGCAGGCCATTGCTACTGGATCATTTTTGCGGAATGTGATCCTGCGGATAAAGCGTTGAGCTTTGGGGGGATGCCATCCAGGGGCAGCGCCTGTGAGCAGGCTTTTTGTGCCGGCTGGTTGAACTGTGGTGCAGCGGTTTGGACGTCGTAAACCATGTCGGTCGCAATAATTCCAGACGGTTTCATTCACAATGGATTTCCACCGTTTTAAGTACTCAGCCTCTTGCTTTTTGTAGTTGAGTCCCTCCTTTGTTTCAGGTCTCCCAGCTTCCCACCACTTCAACCATGGTGTGCCAAAAGCATGAACGAAGAAGTCAAATAAGCCAGTAAAGCTCACACCTACAATTGGATCCCAAGCGCGACTCTGGCGGTAACGTTCCACCTCAAAGTTGTGATTGAGTAGACATGCAACTGAAAGCGCACCTGCTCTAAAGGCATCACGTTGTGAATCTTCATCCTTGGGATCAATTTGGTTGAGATGCACTTCTGCAAGGTTGCAATGAAAATCTGCGCCGAGGATTTCACCGCAAGGATTTAAGCCGTAACGGTTCAGTCGATGCTCAAGTTCTTCTTCTGAGATCGGACCATGATTTTGTTGAAGCCAGCGACCAGCTTCCTGACGGCCTTGGTCGCAATAAATTTCGATAAATTCGCTTCTTAGTTCTTGAGTGGATAGCAAATCAGCGTTAGAGCGAGCGAGTGCTTCGGGGGCGAATTGGATGGCGCCTTCTCCGCTGTGGAATTGACGCGTAACGGCTTCCAGCAGCACATCTCTGCTTGGACGGGTGTGATATACGCGTGTGTGGTTGGCCATTCGCAGCGCATCACGCTCAGGATCAATCCTCCAATTCCCTTCCGAATCCTGTTGCCACAAATTCTCCTTGGCTCCTGCTGCCGATGTGTCATCGGACGCGAATTGACGCATACCTGCGCTGCGTCGGATGTTTCCAGCCACAATTGTGACAGCTGCTTCATCAATTAGGAGACAACATTCAATAGAAGTGAGCTTTCTACCAATCGCTTTACCTAGCAATTTAGCTACTCGACCGTAAAGATCTTTCAGTTTCACTGGATTCGCCATCCCTCCGAAGCCCTTGAGGGTTTCGCCGACTGGACGTACGTCAGAAAGGTCTATTTCAACCTTGATGTTTCGGCCTTCGAAACGAGAATCACTACTCAGTTCTAATAGCAATTGGTAGCTATCAACCCATCCTCGTCTTGTGTCCCCAACCTTGATTGAAACATTGTGATCGCTAATGCTGTAGGTCGTTGTTTCTTGCCGCTTTTCTGCAGATGTAATTCCAATATTTGAAACGCTTAAAACTTCAATTGGGTTGGTGATGACTGGAAGCTGATCGATGAAGTGGGGCTCAATGATGGCGCCTGTTCCACACCCCATCATCGCTAAATCCATCATCAGCCCGAACGCTTCCCAATCCACAAGGTTCGTGGAAGTGCAGTTGTACGCCCCTGAAAAATTTTCAGGTTTCTCGATCCAAGGAGTGCCACCAATCCATTGCCAGCGGCCTGAGGGAAGTGCTTTCTTTTCAGCCTGCATCTTTGCTAAGAGGGCCATTTCCTCAGCGTTAAGGGATCCAAGTTTGAGGAGTCCTGATCGATTTCTCTCCCCAACTTCGTGCCAGCTTTCCCGGCCTTTGGGCAAACGACGGCTGTACGTGCGATAAAACACCGGGTTGGCGGCTGGCGCACTGTCAGGGAAGTCACCATTTGTTGGGGCGGTCCCACTGGACTGCGTATTTAGCTCTTCGGTGCGGCTTGGTGTGAGGGTCACTAACGATTGATGGCTTGTCCTCGCAGAATCTTAACGCCACCAATGGGGTGCGTATGTCTTTCTAAGCACCATCAACAGTGTGTGGGCTGTGATGGAGGTGTGAGTTCCCCCTGAATTTCGCCTCGCTGCCACCATGGAGGTCTGTTCTCAGGGACTAATACCCATGGTTGAGCGTCGCCGCTGCAGTCGCTCATGGAAAGGGTTTGCCCTGGTTTTCCTGGTTGCCGTTGTGCTTTCGTTGCTTCCAACGATGGGGCTCAGATCAGCGCAAGCCCGATCCGTTGACCTAGTTTCAGCGTCCTCGAGTGCAATTCCACTCCAAAAACAACCTTTTTATTCTTCCCTTCAAGAAATTTCATCCTCTTGGACTGAAATCGTTCTGGGCCAAGTCGTTGGGGAGAGTCCAAAAGTCACATTGCTGAACTTTTATGCCGTGATGGCAAAGGTTGGGCATCGTGCCGACTCACTCGGGCAACAGGAAACATTGGACAAGGGACTGTTCTCTTCTAAGGAGCGGCGAGAGCAAATTGAAGATACAGATTTGTTTTTTAATTTGGCTGTGAAGTCGCTTGACTCTTCACATTTTCCTGAGAGTGTTCGTAGCGATTTGACTGAGGAGGCAGCGATTCAACTTAAACATGTCCTTGACTATGTCTTCTCTCATAGTCATCAGCCAATCATTATTCCAAGCCTTGCTGATTTGGAAACGT
Source organism: Synechococcus sp. ChBW.bin.23 (assembly GCA_037620855.1). Lineage (GTDB taxonomy): Bacteria > Cyanobacteriota > Cyanobacteriia > PCC-6307 > Cyanobiaceae > Synechococcus_C. The sequence continues at coordinate 4,885 of JASJLK010000004.1, forward strand.
CTGGTGATGAAGGGTCTGATCCAGTTGCTTCTTGGAGAATTCCAGGAACGGCAATTGAGCTGACAACTGCGCTTGATAGTAATACTAATAACCAAAATTTCTATTTTTCAACTAATACGGTCTCATCGATCCATGACATGTATGACGAAATTCAAAATCAACCGCAAGTCAATCAACCTTTTGCAACTCCTTATTTTTACAAAGACTTCATTTTTACTCCTGGACATCTCATCCCTCCGAAATGGTATTTGTTGCTTCCTGCTGGGATAAGGCGTGTCATTGAGATCCCTATTCAGGGGCAAACGCTTTTTCAGATTGGATGTGCGGCCGTTGTTTTTGCCCTCTATCTCTTGATAATTCTTTGGCTTGTCGGTCAATTAATTACAACTTATAGAGACTCAGAATCCCTTCAAAGTCCTGTTTATGTATGGCTTCAAGATAATATAGCTTGGACAAGAGTTGTTATTGTCTTTCCTATTGTTTTGTCAACTTACTTGACGGATCAATTTATAGACAATGTGATTAACTTTACTGGCCGTCCTTTGGTTCTTACAACCTACTTTTTTTATATTGTTTTTTTCTTAACAGCAAGCATTTTTAGTTTTTATTTTTTAGAAGCTATTGGCCGTAGTGGCGCTGAACTTTTAACCCGTCTGCGAGGTGGTGGTTCAATACTTCAATTGCAACGGATCAGCAATCTTGTGATGCCTCTGAGTAGGGCTGTAGGCCTTCTTATGGCGATTGTTCTTATCTATCGTTTGTTGATTCTATTGGGCTTACCTGCCAGTACTGTACTCGCTTTCTCGGCAGTTCCAGGCCTTGCCATCGGTCTTGGCGCATCAAAATTACTTGGAAATCTATTCGCTGGCTTGTCGATTCAGACGGATCGGCCGCTTCGCGTGGGTGAATTTTGCCAAATTGGTGAAAATCTCGGCTTCGTAACGAAAATTGGGCTTCGTTCATTAGAGCTGCAAACGCTTGAAAGTCTTGTCAAGATTCCAAATTCCGTGGCTGACGAAGCCACCATTATTAACTTCTCGAGGAGAGAAAGTTCTCCGTCGCCTAATCCTCGACAGGGCATGGAAATACGCATGCAATTGCCTGCTCATTTTTCACCCTTTCAGTTAGAAGAGTTGCTTTATCAATCGCGTCTTCTGATAGACGATCCTGAACGCCTTCATGGTTTAAAAGTAGAGTCATCTCTTGTGAGCTTGGATAACGATTCTGGAGATGGCAAAACGTTAATTGTTTTTGTTTTGGTTGAACTTCATGGTTGGCCAGCCTATCTGCATATGAGAGAGACCCTATTGGTGCAGCTTGAGGAACTGCTTGAGAGGATTGACCTGTATGAAATTACGATCGGAGTTTCCTATTCCACAACCTCTGAGCAGTTAGTGCGAGTTCCCGAGCTGTTGCGCTCCGCGGTGGATTTTGATCCGGATCTTCACTGTGTTGCTTGTCGTTTGCTTAAAATCTCTGCTTGTAGCTATGACCATGAGATCGAAATATCATCTTCACATCGTATGCAGAATGATTTCGAAGATAGTATTCACAGGCTTCATCAGCGCATCATTAAAGTGCTTGGCGAGAATGATATCGCAATTCCCTTCCCCTCCCAGACTCTTTTTCTCGAGTCTCCTCGTTCTGAATTCTGATGAAACGTTGTCCCGAACCGGAGTTAATGAATGCCCCTGATCAGGTGATTGCCTATGCAGAGGCAGACTTCAGTGCTAGTGATTATTCTGTTATTGAAGGTTTGCTTGAACTGATTGCATCTTCTTGCAGCACCTTACCTCCAGCTAGTTTGATTCTGGATTTAGGTTGTGGCCCAGGCAATATTTCTGAGCGGCTTGCTTCTTGTTGGCCCTCGTCTGATGTGATCGGTATTGATGGGGCCCCTTCAATGATCAGCATGGCCAATCAAAGACTTTTCGCTTGTAGGCCTCCTATTCAGAATTTGAAGTATCAACGTGTTGACTTAAACCATTGTTGCCTTGTTGATTTGCAGCATATAAGAGGTGCCTCTGTAATCGTTAGCAATAGCCTTCTTCATCATCTCCATAACCCTCAAACTCTCTGGGCTTCCGTCAAGCAGCTTGCTGCACCCAACGCCTTCATGTTGCATCGCGATTTACGTCGACCCTCAAATGAGCAGGAGGTTGACGCCCTTTGTGATCGCTATGTCAGTGATGCCCCTTCTATCTTGCATCGTGATTTTCGAGCATCACTTATGGCTGCCTTTACGGCTGTCGAGGTCTGTGACCAGCTTGACCTTGCTGGTTTGAGCCAATTCACTGTGAAGGAGATTGGTGATAGATACCTCGAGGTGTCTGGTCGGTGGTGATCTTGATGCTCCCGCGACCATTGACTGTCAGGCTGGTGGTGTCAACAGCGAGATCATGAGTACGCGTTTGGGAACTGTGAGCAGCGATTCGTTGGACGTATCAAGTGGTGAGGATGGTCTCGCTGAAGCTGTGGCTCGACGGCGCAATTTTGCGATTATTTCCCACCCAGATGCAGGAAAAACCACGCTCACCGAGAAACTGTTGCTGTATGGAGGCGCGATTCAGCAAGCTGGTGCTGTGAAGGCTCGAGGTGAGCAACGCAAAGTCACCTCCGATTGGATGGAGCTGGAAAAACAGCGCGGTATTTCGATTACGTCAACAGTTCTGCAATTCGACTACGCCGGCAGCATTATCAATTTGCTGGATACTCCTGGTCACCAGGATTTTTCTGAAGATACTTATCGCACCCTCGCTGCTGCTGATAACGCGGTGATGCTTGAAGATGCAGCGAAGGGTCTTGAACCTCAAACACGCAAGCTGTTTGAGGTTTGCAGGATGCGTGAGATTCCTATTTTTACGTTCATCAACAAGATGGACCGTCCTGGAAGAGAGCCCTTAGCTCTGTTGGACGAAATTGAGGGTGAATTAGGTCTTACTCCCTGGGCTGTGAATTGGCCGATTGGCAGCGGTGAATTGTTTCGTGGAGTGATCGATCGTCGTACGCGTCAGGTTGTTCTGTTCAGCCGTGCAGAGCGCGGTCGACAGTCTGAGGAAAAGCTGTTGGATTTAGATGATCCCCAATTGAACGATTTGGTGGAACCAGAGTTGCTCGCTCAGGCTGTTGAGGATCTCGATCTTCTTGAAGCAGCTGGTGCTGAACTTGATCTTGAATTGGTTCATGCCGGTGAACTCACCCCGGTCTTTTTTGGATCGGCCATGACTAATTTTGGTGTACGTCCATTTCTCGATGCGTTTATGGATATGGCCCAAAAGCCTGTTGCACGAATAGGTACTGACGGTCCGGTTGACCCCTTACGCCCTGATTTCAGCGGGTTTGTTTTCAAACTGCAGGCAAATATGGATCCACGTCATCGTGACCGCGTAGCTTTTGTTCGTGTTTGTAGTGGACGCTTTGAAAAAGATATGTCCGTACGTCATGCTCGTACCGGTCGTACCATTCGTCTTTCGCGTCCTCAGAAATTATTTGGTCAAGATAGGTCTGTCGTAGAAGATGCTTACCCTGGTGATGTTATTGGTTTGAATAATCCTGGAATGTTCTCTATTGGAGACACTCTATATACCGGGACAAAGGTTGAATATGAAGGAATTCCATGCTTTAGTCCTGAGATCTTCAGTTGGTTGCGTAATCCCAATCCTTCTGCATTTAAAAGTTTTCGCAAAGGAGTGAATGAGTTACGTGAAGAGGGTGCTGTTCAAATTCTCTATGACACCGACGAAAGTAAGCGCGATCCCATTCTTGCTGCCGTTGGCCAGTTGCAGTTGGAAGTTGTGCAGTACCGCCTTGAACATGAGTATGGGGTTGATACTCGCCTCGAACCGCTCGGTTTTCAGGTGGCACGCTGGGTGACGGGTGGCTGGTCTTCCTTGGAGGATGTGGGTCGGATTTTCAATTGCAAGACAGTGCGCGATGCATGGAATAGGCCGGTGTTGTTGTTCAAAAATGAATGGAATTTGAACCAACTTGTTGAGGAGCATCCCGAGCTTGAACTCAGTACGGTTGCCCCTGTGGTGAGTGGTGTCGAGCCAATCAGTCTTTGAGTAGCGATCGCTGCTCTTTGACCACTCACAGCATTGCTTCATGCTCGCCAGACTGACCCGATGGATCTGCTTGTGTTGCGTCACGTCTGGCTTTTACGTCCGTGCTCCGATGGAGGGACTGACTACGTTTGTTTTCGTCCTGGACAGGATCGTGTTGAGGTGGTTGAGGGCTATCACCTTCCACCCCAAATGCCATTGATCAAACGTAGAAAATGGCTCGAGAGCGCTGATGTACCTCATTGCAGACGACAACTTGAAAAGGTTCAAGGGTTCAAACACGGGCAGCCACTGTTTTGATTCAACTCAGCTGTCCCGATTTTGCGCTCTTCTCGATACGCTCATTAAAGATTGAAGTGGATTAATGGCATCAGGGGTAGATCTTGGTTCGAGCTCAGAGTCCCAGGATCCTTATGAAAGGCTTGGAATCCCTCCTGATGCGGGATTCGAGGAGGTGCAACGTGCGCGCGAAACGTCTCTGAAGGCCGCAGGAGACGATCCTATGTCCAGGGCTCGCATTGAAACGGCTTACGACGCAGTTTTGATGGGACGCTTGCGCGAACGACAATCGGGAACCATTAGTTCTGCAGCCGTTACAGCTTCTCGGCTTGAGAAACAAAGCGTATCGACCCCCTCAACGTCGCCGGTTAATAACTCTGCTCTCTTAACCAGAATCCGGAACCTCTCTTTGCCAATCCCCAAGCTGAACTCTGCAGGTTTTATTCCGAGCTTGAGTTTGGTGGAAGGTCAAGGTTTGCTTGTAAGACTCATCGCTGGAGGCATCGGTCTATTGCTGCTGCTTGCGGCTCCAACAGCTGTCGACTTAGTGCTAGCCCTCTCCACGATTGGCTTGTTCATTTCGCAAGTCAAGCGTGGTCGAAGCCCGCTTGGTGCTTTGGGTTGGAGCTTGGCTCTAGTGGCCTTGGGCTTAGTTCTTGGAACGGTGATTGGTGCTTTGTTCGCAACCCAAGCAGGATTGCCCTTCGATTCGATTCTCCTCGAAGCAATACCAGCCTATTTAGTTGTCCTTGCTGGGATATTGCTTTTGCTTTGATTTAGGAATTCATAAGCTAACGATCAGCTCCGATAATTCTTTTTCGTTAAGTTTGTAAACTTCATTACAGAAGTGGCATGTGAGTTCAGCCCCTTTGTCTTCGTTGAGCATTGTGTTGAGCTCATCTTTGCCAAATAATCTCATGGCGTTGATGCTTCTTTCTCTGCTGCAAGGGCATGAGAATTGAATTGGTTGTAACGGTTCTCCAGCTGGAATTGGCTGAGGATCTAAATCTGGAAAAACATCTTCAAGCAGATTTTCAAGTTGATCCTGACAATCTCGTAGATGTTGGCTGAAGTTGTGGATTTCCATACAACGCTCCTCCAGCAAAGCAACCAGTGCTGGTTCTTCTGCTGCTTTGGGCAGCACCTGTACTAAAAGTCCACCACTGCATTCCAGTCCTTCTTGATTGATTGTTTCTCCAACAAAGACGGCTGAGGGTGTTTGTTCTGAATGCAGTAAATACGATGCAACATCCTCGCCAATTCCTCCACGAACTAATTCAACAGTGCTGCTAAATGGTTCTCCTTTTCCTTCGTCCCTTACAACGTGAAGATAGCCCGTGCCTGCAGCAGCATGGAAATCAAAGCTGTAGTGACCGGCTTCATCTTCAATGGGATCTAACTCAAGTTCTGGGTTTCCTACATACCCCCGTACTCGACCATCTCTGCCTGCATCAACAAAGAGTCCACCGATTGGTCCATCGGAGCCAATGCGCAAGTTCACACGGCCGTGTCGAACCTTCATCGAGCTGGCTAACAACAGCCCAGCACTCATGGCTCGCCCGAGCATCACCGTCGTTAAGTAGGACAGGCGATGCCGCCGCCTCGCCTCGCGAGTGGCTTCTGTGGTGATCACCGCCACCAGCCTGATGCCTCCGCCAGCTGCCGTGGCCCGGACAAGGCAGTCACCCATGGCGTTTGTTCATCACAGGGGCAATGGTGACAGAGCGTGGAGACGTCCCTCTCTCAAGGTCCAGTGGTTTCCGCTCCACTCTTCAAAGAGATCTGGTTCATGGGTCACCACGATTAGTAACCGATCTTGGGCGAGATCTTGAAGTAACTCGAGCACTTCGGAGCGCACGGACCAATCAAGACCAGCGGTTGGTTCATCCAACAGCAACACTTGTGGACGGCGTAGCAGCTGCACAGCTAAGGCAAGGCGTCGTTGTTGCCCTCCGCTTAAGCGTTCTGGGGCCTGTCTCAGATCCACATCGCCGAGCCCAACACGCCTCAGCACATTGCTTCGCTCTTCACTCGTGAGCCGTTTGTGGCCAAGCTTTAATTCCTGAGACACATTCAATCCCAGAAAGTGCCGTTCAGGAAACTGAAACACCACGCCACACATCCAGCGCCTTTGCCGTCGCGTGAGCGCTTCCTGATTCCAGTGGATTGTGCCTTTCTGTGCTCCTGCTAAGCCACTGATCACTTCGAGCAGGCTCGTTTTGCCACTGCCGCTATTGCCTGAGATCAACACCGGCTCGCCTGCCGATGCTTTGAGGTTGATGTCGTTCAGGATCACGCGTTCTGACGTCGCCGGCCGGAATCTAATGTCGTTCAGCTCCAGCATTGGGCTCAGATGGTTTTGTTGATTGCAGTGCTGTGTTCAGCATGATTGATCATGATCGTGGCCGATCTCTTTTGAGACGGCGATGATGAGAAGGTCTCAGATAAGCCATGGACGTTCGTTTTCGAGAGGTTGATCCATTTAATTGCTGGATATGGCTTCGGTTTAGTGAAATTCCTGGTCAAGGGGAGCGAAATTATGTGGATGGCATCTTTGACAGCTGGTATGTCATCGGTCGGCTTGGTGGCTTCAATGCCGAGAACCTTCAGGTGCATGAAGAAGCAGAGGACCTGAGTTTTATGAGTTACGACAACGACGATGCCTCCTCAGCGATGCCCGCCTTGATGCACAACATGGGTCAGCTGGAGTACCACGAGGAATGGGCTCGCTGCTGGTTGGATTTGGGTACCAGTGATGGAATTGGTCTAGACGTTTTAATCAATGCTTTGAAGCAACTCAACTCTGATGTTGTGAAGCTGGATCAATTGTTGATCGGTGGCGTTAATGAAGATTGGCCCGTTGAGGACCACCCTGACAGCGTGTTTCCGAACATGAACTGACTCTTTGTTAAATTAAGGTGTCCTATTCACCCCGCACACCTGTCCGTTTCGGGTGCTGGACGTTGTGCTCTGAGCTTTTGCTCACCACACGCCATACCTGACAGGTGGAGGCGAACCCGAAACCCCTAAACAAACATGGCTGTCGTCACTCTCTCCGAGATGATGGAAGCTGGTGCCCACTTTGGTCACCAGACCCGTCGCTGGAACCCCAAGATGTCGCGCTACATCTATTGCGCGCGCAACGGAGTTCACATCATTGATTTAGTGCAGACAGCTGTCTGCATGAACAACGCCTACAAATGGGTGCGTACAGCTGCGCGTAGCGGCAAGCGTTTCCTCTTTGTTGGTACCAAGAAGCAAGCGTCTGAAGTTGTGGCGCAAGAAGCCATTCGCTGCGGATCGTCTTATGTGAACCAGCGCTGGTTGGGTGGAATGCTGACCAACTGGACCACGATGAAGGCCAGGATTGATCGTCTCAAAGATCTTGAGAGGATGGAATCGAGTGGTGCAATCGCCATGCGCCCTAAGAAAGAAGGTGCGGTTCTGCGTCGTGAACTCGAGCGTCTTCAGAAATACTTGGGTGGTCTCAAGAACATGCGTCGGATCCCCGACGTCGTGGTGCTTGTCGATCAGCGCCGTGAAACCAACGCAGTACTCGAGGCTCGCAAGCTCGACATCTCGTTGGTTTCGATGTTGGACACCAACTGCGACCCTGACTTGTGTGATGTTCCTATCCCTTGCAACGATGACGCTGTCCGCTCGATTCAGTTGGTTTTGAGCCGTTTGGCTGATGCGATCAACGAAGGGCGTCATGGCGGTCAGGACGGCCGTGGCGATGATGGCCAGGGCTGATCATCAGCTTTTAACGCCTTAGCTTTCGCCGCTGCGTGCTAGATGCCGTAGCGGCATTCTCATAGACCCCCCACTTAATTCACCTCATGGCGGCCGTTTCAGCCAAGCTGGTTAAAGAACTGCGCGACAAAACTGGCGCAGGGATGATGGATTGTAAGAAAGCCCTGGGAGAAACCAGCGGTGATACGACGAAAGCCATCGAATGGCTTCGTCAGAAAGGCATTGCAAGTGCCGAAAAGAAATCAAGTCGTGCAGCTGCAGAAGGCGCAATCGGCAGTTACATCCACACGGGAGCTCGCGTGGGTGTGTTGCTAGAGCTCAACTGTGAGACTGATTTCGTTGCTCGTGGCGATCTCTTTCAGGGATTGCTTCGCGACGTGTCGATGCAAGTTGCAGCCTGCCCCAACGTGGAATATGTCAGCACGGACGAGATTCCTCAAGACATCATTGATCGTGAGAAATCGATCGAAATGGGTCGAGATGATCTGGATGGCAAGCCAGATCAGATGAAGACGAAAATTGTCGAAGGACGCATCGGTAAACGCTTAAGGGAAATGTCCTTGTTGGATCAACCTTTCATTCGTGACAGCTCAATGTCCGTGGCCGATTTGGTCAAGCAAGTGGCTGGAAAAATTGGGGAAAACATTAAGGTTCGCCGCTTCACCCGATACACCCTTGGCGAAGGTATTGAAATCGAGCAAGTCGACTTTGCTACGGAAGTGGCATCGATGACAAACAGCTGATTTTGACGGCTGAGACTCACTCCCCGAGCGGTTACGACCCTAAGGAACAGCTGCGTCGGCTTCAACAACGATGCCGACGCCTGGCTCCTTTGCTGTATCGAGAGCAAGCGCTTTATCTACAACTACTGCGCAACCTCTTGTTGCCGAGCGTACGCAATGCGGTCGGCCATCTCTTGTGCGAACGGGGTGAACGATTATCGCGAATGTCCTCGGAGCAACAGGCTGAACTTCAGCAGACTTTTGATGGACTCATCCAGCGCTGCTCCAGCTTGTTGACTGTTGAGCAGCTCATGGATCTTTCCAGACGTCTTCAGAAAGAAGCATCGGAGTTTCGCCAGCAAGCCCAACGTGAGGTGAGCCAGTCTCTTAAGGCTGATGCTGAGAGTGAACCGCAAGAGTTCCATCGTGGCGGGATTGAGTTAAGCCTTAGCCCTCCGATTGAGCATCCTGATCTTCTGGAGGGATTGCTCCCACGATTGGATGCTGAGGTTGAGGTTGAAGACCCATCCATTGAGCCGGTCGATGAACAGCCGCAGCCTGTTCAAGATCCGATTGATTCTGAGTCTGCTTCCGACTCCACGACGGCTGACTTTGATCTGTTGCGTTCCCTGTTTTTGATGGCTGGTGAGGCAATTCAGCAGGGTGATTCGGCTGGCGAGCCAGTGAGTTTTGAACCCGATGCCTCAGGACTTGGTGCATCCGTTGTCCCAGCAGATCAGCTAGAGGAGGAATTTCTCCCCTCGATGCCAGTCGAGTTGGTGAACTGGCTCGACGGACAGGAAGCCGCCTTAAGCCGCAGGATTCGAAATTTGTCCCATGCCCTCAATGTTGAGTTGCTGAGAGCAGGTTTGGTTAGAAGCCTTCTTCCCACCACGCTTCTTGATGCTGCGATCGCTGGACAGCTGCAGGCGCTTCCTTCGCCATCGAATCTTTTACGGCTCAATCTTCCCTTGCCTATTCCCTCTCAAGAACAGCCGTTAGAAATCCTCAGCGTTTTGCTGAGGCCCGCTGACCTGGAATATGACAATGGTTCTCTACGGCATAGCCGATCCCGATTGCGCCACCATCGCAGCAATTTGCTCACAATGGTGCAGCAGCAGCGGCATTGGCAAAGCCGTCTTACCAGTCAGGAGGTGCAGAGTCAGTGGTGGCCCAATCCGCCGACAACAGGTCAGGACTGACTCCGGCGCTGGATCGTCAGGGCTTGGAATGTTTTCTTGCCTGGCTTCGGCCGCTGCAACAGTCCCTCTCCTTAGAAGCTGATAAGGGATTTCTCGATCTTCAAGGTCGTCAAGAACGGTTTCATGCGTTCTTGAGCCGCCAATTGGCAACGCCACCCCCGGTGACTTTGCCTAAAGACAGCTTGATGCGGCTGCAATCTTTAGCGACAGATTTTGCTGCGTATCCCGATCTTGGTGATGCCGGTCGCCGCCGGCTCGTCACTGGCACCCGGCAATGGCTTCATGGTTTGCGCGCTCGCCTTGAACCATCGGCACCGATGGCACCCCCGCGGATCAGGGTGTCTTCGTCTCCACAGGCTGCCGGGCGATCAGCTGCCCCACCTTTCACGCTCGATTTGGAGTCACCGCTTGCCAGGGTTCATGGCATTGGTCCCAAGTTGGCGGAACGTTTAGCAAGCCTGGGTCTGCTTGTCGTTCGGGATTTGATTCAGCATTACCCACGCGATTACGTCGATTACTCCGCCTTACGCAGAATTGAGGCGTTGGAGGCTGGAGAAACCGCAACGATTGTGGCCACGGTGCGTCGATCCCATGGATTCACCAGTCCTCGCAACCCCAATCTTTCGATTATTGAGTTGCAGCTTCAAGACCCCACCGGTCGGATCAAGGTGACGCGATTTTTGGTAGGAAAACGATTTAGCAATCCTGCTTACCTTCATGGTCAGACCCGTCAGTACCCAGCCGGCGCCACCGTGGCGGTGAGTGGTTTGGTGAAAAGTGGGCCTTATGGAGTCAGCTTTCAAGATCCCATCATTGAGGTGATGGAAAGTTCCAATGCTCCGTTGCGTTCTCGCGAGATCGGCCGGTTGTTGCCTGTATACCCCCTCACAGAAGGACTCACTGCTGATCGTTTTCGAAGCTTGGTGGAAGCGGTTTTGCCCGCTGTTCGTCTTTGGCCTGACCCTCTGCCTGCGCCGCGCCGTGAAGCCCGTGGCTTGCTAGCCCGCGATCAAGCGCTGGTTGCCATTCATCGACCTGAAACCCGTGAGCAACTGCAGCAAGCACGTCATCGCTTGGTGTTTGACGAATTTCTGCTTCTTCAGCTCAGCTTGATGCAACGCAGAGCCGCCCTGCGTCAGCGTTCAGCGCCCGTGCTCCATGGGGGTGGGGGTTTGGAGAGCCAAGGATTGGTCGGTCGCTTTCTGTCTCTTCTCCCGTTTGAACTCACAGGTGCTCAGAAGCGGGTGCTCGCGGAAATTGAACAGGATCTGGAGCGCCCTGAACCGATGGCGCGGCTCGTGCAAGGGGATGTGGGAAGCGGAAAGACTGTTGTGGCGATTGCCGCGCTGCTGCGTGCTGTGGAAGCTGGCTGCCAAGGAGCCTTGATGGCGCCAACAGAGGTTTTGGCGGCGCAACACTACCGAAATCTGTGTAGTTGGTTGCCTCCACTGCACGTCAGCGTGGAACTGCTCACTGGCTCCACTCCACGTCGCAGCCGACGGCAAATTTTGAGCGATCTCTCCGGCGGTACGTTGCGCATTCTTGTGGGAACCCACGCACTCTTGGAGGATCCAGTCGCATTCGATCGTCTGGGACTGGTGGTGGTTGATGAGCAACACCGCTTTGGAGTGCGTCAACGCAATCGTCTTCTCGACAAAGGCCTGCAACCCCATTTGCTCACGATGACCGCCACACCGATTCCGCGAACGTTGGCGCTTTCGCTCCATGGTGATCTCGACGTGAGTCAGATCGATGAACTACCTCCAGGTCGAACGCCGATTCGTACCAAGGTTGTGAAGAACTCTGAGCGTGAGGAGGCTTATGAACTCATCCGTGAACAGGTGCTTCAGGGGCAGCGCATTTATGTGGTGCTTCCCTTGGTTGAGGAATCAGAAAAAGTGGATCTGCGCTCAGCGGTTGATGTGCACCGTCAGCTCTCGGAGGAGGTGTTTCCAGAGTTCAATGTCGGTCTGCTTCATGGCCGATTAGCTAGTGCTGAGAAGCAGGCTGTGATTGCTGATTTTGCTGGCGGTGCCACGCAGATTTTGGTGTCTACCACCGTGGTGGAAGTGGGGGTGGATGTTCCCGAAGCCAGTGTGATGGTGATTGATCATGCCGATCGGTTTGGCCTAGCTCAGTTGCACCAGTTGCGGGGACGGGTGGGCCGTGGAGCGGCCGCTTCATACTGCTTACTCGTGAACGACAGCCGTAATCCTTTGGCCAAACAACGCCTTGAAGTTTTAGTCCGTTCCAATGATGGATTTGAGATTGCTGAGATGGACCTTCGCTTTCGAGGTCCTGGTCAGGTGATGGGCACCCGTCAATCGGGTTTGCCCGATTTGGCGCTCGCCAGCCTGGCGGAAGATGGATCTGTCTTGGAGGAAGCCCGGGATGAGGCGGCGAGCATCCTGAAGGAGGATCCTGACCTCAAGTGTTACGAGCAAATGCGTGTGTTGTTGGAACAGCAACGCAAGCGTGCAGCAGCTGCTGTACAACTCAACTAGCCATTCATTGGAACGACAGCGGATGCGGGATGCGTCGTTACCAAGAAACTGGCAATCTGCTGACAGCGTTTTTATTGTCGCGTCACCATGCTGCGTCCATGGCATTCGATCTCGATTGACGATTGCGGTGAACTCTTACGACCGCTGCGCTCTGTTGTGACCTGCATGGAGCCTCACCCCTATGTGGCATTGGGGGCGCCCTACGGGAACGGAGCAGACCCCTTTTGTCTTCGCCAAGGAGTGAGGAGCCGTTTGCTCGCTGCTCAAGTTCATCTTCAAGGAATCACGAGGGGGGCTGGACTTCAACCACTTCGTTTTGGAATATTCGATGCCTGGCGTCCCGTGTCAGTTCAAGGCTTCATGGTGAACCACGCCATTGAGCAGGAGTGCGCACGCCAAGGCATTCATCCGGAGGATTCAGAACAGCTGAATCGTTTGGAAAGCGTTCGCTCTGAGGTGGCACGTTTTTGGGCTCCACCGAGTTCTGATTTCTTGATACCGCCGCCCCACAGCACCGGTGCTGCTGTGGATCTCACTCTCATTGATGCAAAGGGCAGCCCCTTGGATATGGGAGGGGAAATCGATGCGATCGGCCCCCAGTCTCTACCGCTTCACCATGCTGCTGAAGCAGTGAATCATCCTGATGGGACCGCTGCTTTATTCCATAGCCGTCGTTGTTTGCTGCATCGAGTGATGACTCAGTCGGGATTTGTGCGTCACCCGAATGAGTGGTGGCATTTTAGTTTTGGTGATCAGCTTTGGGCTTGGAGCGTTCAAGCGGATCGTGCCATCTATGGAAGGGATCCAGACTTATTCAGCTTGGAACCTTGAGCATCTCTTGAACGGTGGCATCTCCAAGTTTGGTGATGTGTTCGCCAAAGCCACGCCGTCCGCCAGCCTCTTTCCAACTTTGAAGCAAAGGTTCGATTGTTGTTTCAAGGTCTTCAAGAGGCATCTTCTGTAGGAACGGACGAGCCAAATGCTGCAAATTAGCGCTGCCACCAAGCCAGAGCTGATATTGGTTAACGCCGCTTCCTACAAGACCAAGTTCGGCCATGTAAGGACGGGCGCACCCGTTCGGGCACCCGGTCATGCGGACAAGAATGGATTTCTTGATCTCTAAATGATTGAGCTGGGAATCAAGTCTTTCAAGAACATCGGGAAGTATTCTCTCCGACTCGGTAACGGCCAGTCCGCACGTGGGTAAGGCTGGACAGGCGAGGGCATGGCGGACAAGAGGAGGGACTTCTTCTGGATGTTCAAACCCAAATTCGGCCAACTCACTTTTAATGGATGATTTTTGACTAGAACCGATATTGCAAAGAAGTAAATCCTGATTCGGGGTGAGTCGTATCTCTAATTGATATCTTTCAACAATGGAGCGAATTCCTTCCTTGATAGTTCCTTCTAGTCGGCCGCACATGAAGGGGAGTCCCACAAACCAAAGTCCTGGTTTTTGGCGGTGCCATCCTATGTAATCCAATAATTTTGCAGGTGGTTCGTGGATCAAGCTTTTAATAGCTTTTTTGAAATAGTCATTAATCAAGGTTTCGCGGAACCACTTAATACCACGATTATGCAAAAGATATTTCATGCGAGCGTGCTTTCTAACTTCGCGATCTCCATGGTCTCTTTGCAACGCCATGATTGATTGCAGGAGGTCGAAGATATCTTCGGCTTCCACGTAACCCAATGGATCAGCGATTCTCGCAAAAGTATCTTCTTGGTTATGGGTTCTTCCTAGGCCTCCACCCACATAAACATTGCATCCGCGCATACTTCCGTTCTTGTTTGTAAATAGAACAAGCCCAATATCTTGCGTCAGGAGGTCGACTGAATTGTCTCCGGGGACGGTAACAGCAACTTTGAATTTCCTGGGAAGGTACGTGTCGCCGTAAATGGGTTCATCTTGACTTCCTGAAAATATTCCATCTTTCAACTGTCGTTCGCGGGCTTGCTTGACAGGCTTTGTTGGCTTAAATCGATAGCTAAGGTCACCATCAACCCACATGTCTAAGTAAGAACCTTCAGCAGCTTTCGGGCTCAGTAGATCAGCAATCTCGTCAGCAAGTTTTCTGGCAGCAGGGTATCCATTGTTTTCAAATGGTGCTGCTGGTGCCATTACGTTTCTATTGATATCACCACAGGCGGCTAAAGTAGATCCCAAATTTTTAATGATTGTACCAATAACTGTTTTAAGATCAGCTTTCGGGATGCCATGCATTTGAAAGGCTTGGCGTGTTGTGATACGTAGTGTTCCGTTTCCATATTGATTGGAAAGATCGTCGAGAGCAGAAAAAAGTTGTGCTGGTACTCTTCCGCCTGGATTCCTAAGGCGGAGCATCATCTGCCAACACTTAATTTTATCCGTTTTTCTTAACTCTCTATGATTCTGTTGGTAACTCCCATGAAACTTCAGTAGCTGAACGGCATCCTCACTAAAGCGAATCTCTTCATTGCTCAGCTCTGTCAATAACGGTTCTCGAAGATGCCCGCTGTAGAGCTTTCGCTTTTCAGCCTTAGACAGAGCTGTGTCTATCGATTCTGTAGGTATTGAAGGGCGATCAAGCATCCGATCGCTCCCTGTTTCTTGCGTCCCTGAGGTTGTCGTCAAACCTTCGTTCACGGATTCAAGGGATAGGTCATTTGAAACTAGCGAAGCGGCTTCCAATACAGTTAATTCCTACATATCCAATCGGCGTGTCCTCCACATTCCTCCTTGAAATCGGTACCGAGGAACTGCCTGCAGAGTTTGTGCACTCGGCTCTGCAGCAGCTTCAGCAAATGGTGGTGTCCGATCTGAAGGATCTTCGCTTAAGTCATGGCCAAGTCAGGGTGTCGGGGACACCTAGACGCCTTGCTGTGGTGGTGGAGTCGTTGACTGATCAACAGCCTGATTTAGAGGAAGAACGCAAGGGACCTCCCTTGAAGCAGGCTTTGGTGGATGGCCAACCGGGTCCCGCCGCTTTGGGTTTTGCCAAGCGTTGCGGTGTGGATCCTGCAGAACTACAAGCGCGTGACACGCCGAAGGGGCCTTGTTTATTTGCACGTGTTTGTACCCCAGGTGACACCACCACCACTCTCCTCAATGAGCGCATACCTGCCTGGATCAATGGGTTGCAAGGTAGGCGATTCATGCGTTGGGGCGATGGCGATCAACGCTTCAGCCGTCCTGTGCGTTGGCTGGTATCACTGTATGGATCTGAGCTGATTCCGGTCACCCTTTCGGCGGTGCAACCACCCGTTCAAAGCGGTCGCTTGAGTCGGTCTCATCGTCTTCGCGACATCACACTAGAGATCGGGAACGCGGATGATTATTTCGATGCCTTAGCGAAGGCTGGTGTGATGGTGGATCGATCCCAACGGGAGCAATTGATTCGCTCAGCGTTGGACATGGAGGCCGCAGCTTGTTCTGCCTCTGTTGATTGTCCAGAAGGTTTATTTGAAGAGTTGGTTGATCTTGTGGAGGCACCCAGGGTGCTGAGTGGGGAGATTGCTGATTGTTATCTCGAATTGCCACCTGAGGTGATTGTCACTGTGATGCAATCCCACCAGCGCTATGTCCCGTTGAAACGGGAGAACGCTCATTACGATCCACTGGCTCTTCAGTCACGCGACGTCCTGCTGTCCAAGTTTTTGCTGGTGAGCAATGGCCTCGATCGTGCGGACGCAACAATTGTGCGGGGCAATGAGCGGGTGTTGGGGGCCCGCTTGGCCGATGCTGAATTTTTCCTCAATGTGGATCGGAAAAGTCCGAGCGAGTCTCGCCGCGATGCTCTGGATCGTGTCACCTTCGCGAAGGGGCTCGGAAGTCTGCGCGATCGATGTGAGCGGATGTCTTGGATGACTGAGCGTTTGATCGAATCGCTGTCTATTTCTTCTGATATTTCCATTCATGCCAAGCGAGCAGCTCACTTCTGCAAGCATGATTTGGTGAGCCAGATGGTCGGTGAGTTCCCTGAGATGCAGGGTTTGATCGGCGGTAAATACTTGCTTGAGGAGGGGGAAGATCGCCAGGTTGCCCTTGCAGTGGCTGAGCACTACAAGCCCCGAGGTGCTGGAGATGCTCTCCCCAGTAGCGATGCAGGAGCGCTGTTGGCCTTAGCGGATCGCTTCGAATTGTTATTAAGCATCTACTCCAAGGGCGACCGCCCTAGTGGTTCATCCGATCCTTATGCCCTGCGTCGGGCTGGAAATGGCATTGTTCAGATCCTTTGGGATCGGGGTTGGCGTCTCTCTTTGCAGAGCCTGCTCTCGGATGCAGCCTGTTATTGGGCAGAAAGATTCCCCTCCTTTGCGGTGCAACCTGAGGCATTAATGGCCGATCTGTCGCTTTTATTGCGGCAGCGGATGGTCTCTCAGTTTGAGGAGGATGGTTTCCCTGCTGATTTGGTTCAAGCCGTAGCTGGAGATGCTGTCGTCGATGCGCGTTTGCTTAGTGATCCAGTGGATGCTCGCGAACGTCTTGTTTTGTTGAATCAGCTTCGTCGCGATGAGCGCCTACAGGCGGTCCAGGCTGTGGTGCAACGAGCTTCAAAACTTGCCGAGAAAGGAGATCTTGGCGTCGATCAGCTCACACCTTCGGGGGTGGTTGCATCCGATTTGTTCGAATCAGCAAGCGAAGCGTCTCTACTGCAATCGCTGAACGAGCTTTCCCCGCTTGCTCAATCTCGCAATTACGACCAACTTGCGGAAGCGTTGCAGGGAGCTGCGAAAGCGCTGGAGGCCTTTTTTGATGGACCGCAAAGTGTGATGGTGATGGCGGACAATCTCGATGTCCGCCGCAATCGCCTCAATCTTCTTGGTGTGTTGAAGAATCAGGCATCAGTCCTGGCGCAATTTGATTGCATCCAGTCCTGATGCCTAAGCAAGGTTTCAGCTTGCTGTGACCTTGGAGCGCTCCTCCTCGATCTCCGTTTCACCTTTTTTGGCTGCATGAGAGGTCTGCGCTTTGATTGCTTGGGCAGCTTCTTCGGCAAGGAAGTCACCATCGGACCGACCCACAGCTGATGGAACGCAGTTGTATGTCGAGGGGGCTAATGCTTGACCGCGAAGAAGACTTCCAAGGGTGCGAGCGGTGAGTTTCACCTGCTGCCAGGGATTCATCATCACCACCTTTTTGTACAGATAGCTGTCGAACGTCAGCTTCTGAACGTCTGGGTCATCGCACATTTCGACGAATGCTTCACGGGCAGCATCGGTGCGATAGAAGATCCGTTGAAGAATATCGAGCACAATGTACGTCGCTCCATACTTGCGGTCCCAACGTTTCAGGTAGGTGTTCTTGATCTCCTTTTCAGTAGGCATCTGGGTGCCGTTTTTGGAGATTTCAACGATCGCTTCGGCACACATGCGACCACTTTTTGCGGCGAAGTAGATGCCTTCCCCAGAACTTTTGGTCACGTAGCCAGCTGCATCTCCCACCAAAGCCATGCGACCTACCACTCGGCGAGGACGGGGATGCTCTGGGATCGGATGCGCTTCAACCTTGATGACTTCGCCCTTGAACAGGCGCTTACGGGCGCGTTCGCGAATGCCTTTCTGAAGACCTTTGATTAGGGATTGATTTTCTTGCATGGTCCCTGTACCCACGGCGACGTGGTCGTACTTAGGGAACACCCAGGCATAAAAGTCGGGTGAGACATCTGTTCCTACGTACATCTCGGCGAGATCTTCGTAGTAGGCCATTTCTTCAGCTGGGAGCTTGATGCGCTCTTGGAACGCAATCGCCACTTTGTAATCACCGGCGTCCATCGCTTTCGCGACGCGGGAGTTAGCTCCATCGGCGCCAATGATTAAATCCACATCCAGGCTTTTCATCTCGCCGGTGGGACCGCCTGCGCTGTAGTCGGCGTAGTGAATGGTGTAAGGACCTTGGCGTTTATCACCTGTGTCGATCTTTTGCACCAACCCATTAATCAGAGTTGTGCCTAAGTCGGCAGCGCGATTGCGAAGGAAAGAGTCGAACACCTCGCGTCGACACATACCTATATAGGCATTGTCGTCGTAACCGAGTGGGTCCAACTTGATATCAACCTCCCGATTGGAGGGTGAAATCATCTTCATGTTCCGAACTTTGCGGTCAATGATCGAATCCGGAAGATCGAATTCCTCAACCATGCAAAGCGGAATCGCTCCCCCGCAAGGCTTGGCGTTATCGAGTTTTCTCTCGAATAACCAGGTCTTGATGCCGGCCTGTGCAAGCACTTCTGCGGCACAGGATCCGCTCGGTCCACCACCGACAACGGCAACTCTCAGCATCTCAGCAAACTCCGCCGGGTCTTTGATTTCAAACTAATCACGCATCTTGAAAAGGGCTACTAGGCCCTGGCGGACCCCCTTACGATTGAAACAACACTGCATGATTCCTCTGGGAAGGGTCGTCGCCACTCGCCGAAGCACCCGGGATGATATTCCTGTCGCCCGTCGCTCCAAACCTGCTCCTCGTAAGCGTGGCAGCGGGTTTGCTGTGGTTTTGGCTTGTCTCCTTATGGGGGGAGGCAGTTTGGCTGCTGTTTGGTTAGGGCCAGGATTGCTGGCGCGTCGTTCCTTTTTGTTTCCCTCGGCCCCAGTTGCTGTGGTGGATGGGATCGAAGCTCCGCCAGATCAAGACGGTCGTCTGCTTGGACACTTTCCTTATGAGGAGGCGATTGTCAGCCAACTTGTGCCCGTTGAGGCTGGAATTGAGTTGCATCAAGATGCAGCACTTGCGCTGGATTCGATGCGCCGTGCCGCAGCCTCAGATGGAATCGATCTGAGGTTGATCAGTGGCTATCGCTCTCATAACTTGCAGCAGGGAATTTTCTTTGATGTGAAATCAGAAAGAAATCAAACGGCCGAAGAACGGGCCAAGGTTTCAGCTCCGCCCGGCTATTCCGAACACAGCACTGGCTATGCCATTGATCTTGGCGATGGCAGCCGCCCAGATACCAATCTTTCAGCTTCTTTTGAGACGACTCCGGCATTTCGTTGGTTACAGGATTACGCCGCCAGCTATCACTTCACCCTGTCCTTTCCTGATCTGAACCCACAGGGTGTGAGCTATGAGCCTTGGCATTGGCGTTTTGAAGGGTCAGCCGATGCTTTGCGTCAATTTGAACCCGCTCGTCAGCTAGCTCTTGGACGTTAAATGCACCATCTTTCCCAGAGTTGCTTTCCCCAGCTGCAAGAGCGTTCCCTTGCCATGCCTTTAGAGGTATTTGTGCAAGGGGCCTTATGCGTGACCTATTTCTATCAGTGCCTCAGCAGTGATCCGTAATGGCAAAGCACCTGGCAGTGTCGATCAGAACGAGTGGTGACTCCGCTTGATCTGGGCCATCAGCCCGTTTTGGCTGATGGAAAGCGCGGTCGCACTAGGAGTCAGGCCGTTTTGGAGACAACCCTGGAGCACAGTTTGGATCGTGAGCGTTTGGGCGGTACGGGCTGGTCTCTTGCGCTGGTGACTTTTCGTTGGATGTTGCGAACCCGCTGAGCTTGATTTGGGTCTTCGAGACCTGGGGGCTCGACCGTCTGACAGCCAGTTGTGATTTGAACCTCAGCGAATTGCTTGATTTGGTGAAGGATTCTCCACCGGAACGGATCGAAGTTGTGTAGAGCATCCGCTGAAAGCAGATCATGGCTGTCGCAATACTCTCTTCAACGGCAAGCCACAAATAGGAGTGGAGGCTCTATGTGCCCTGCTTCATGCGGGAATCAAACGCTATCGCCTGAATCATTTCAATGAAGACGCCGAGGAAACGCGACTCTAGATTCGGCTTTACAGCGATGCTCTTTTGGGTCACCCCCTCTCAGCCGAAGTATGGAAGAGGGAGCAAATCGATCTTCAGGCTCGGCGTCACGCGTGGCAGTTTGCGCATTGGGAACGAAAATCTAGCGTTACAAGTCTCACTTTGAGATAGCATGTCGCGGCTGCGCCTGCGGGCGTTCCCAAGTTTCCCTTAATAACATTACGGACCTCATGAGCGCCCCGAATAAGGCGATTCGCAATATAGCGATCATCGCCCACGTGGATCACGGTAAAACCACTCTTGTGGATGCTCTGCTCAGCCAGTCCGGAATTTTTCGCGACAACGAGGCCGTTCCAACCTGCGTTCTTGATTCCAATGACTTAGAGCGTGAACGCGGAATCACCATCCTTTCGAAGAACACAGCGGTTACTTATAAGGACACGAGAATCAATATTGTTGATACACCTGGTCACGCCGATTTTGGCGGAGAAGTTGAGCGCGTGCTCGGAATGGTGGATGGATGTTTGCTGATCGTTGATGCCAATGAGGGGCCTATGCCCCAAACCCGATTTGTTCTCAAAAAAGCCCTCGAACAGGGTTTGAGGCCGATTGTGTTCGTTAATAAGATTGACCGTGCGCGTGTTGATCCAGAAACGGCTGTTGATAAGGTTCTAGATCTTTTTATAGAGCTTGGTGCTGATGATGATCAGTGTGATTTCCCTTACTTGTTTGGTAGTGGTTTAGGCGGTTTCGCTAAGCCCGACATGAAAACAGAGAGCGATAATGTGCGTCCTCTCTTTGATGCCATTTTGCGTCATGTTCCACCTCCTGTTGGGGATCCTGAAAAGCCACTACAACTTCAAATTACTACCCTTGATTATTCAGACTTTCTTGGTCGAATTATTATTGGACGTGTTCATAATGGTGTTATTAGACAGGGTCAAAAAGCCTCTCTTATCAAGGATGATGGCAGTGTAAAGAAAGGTCGTATTAGCAAGCTTTTAGGATTTGAAGGTCTGCAAAGAGTGGACATCGCAGAAGCTTCTGCTGGCGATCTTGTTGCAGTTGCTGGTTTCGATGATGTCAACATCGGCGAAACAATTGCTTGCCCGGATGAACCAAAAGCGTTACCTCTGATCAAGGTTGATGAGCCCACGCTTCAGATGACCTTTGTGGTTAATGATTCGCCTTTCGCAGGAAAAGAGGGCAAATTTGTCACCAGTCGTCAGCTTCGAGATCGTCTGCAGCGTGAATTGCTCACGAATGTTGCTCTACGAGTTGAAGATACAGATTCTCCTGATAGTTTCTCTGTTTGTGGTCGCGGTGAACTTCATCTCGGAATTTTGATTGAAACGATGCGCCGTGAGGGATTTGAATTTCAGGTGTCTCAGCCACAGGTTATTTTTCGCACCATCGACGGAACACCTTGTGAGCCTGTTGAAACACTGGTGATGGATGTTCCTGAAGCTGCTGTTGGTAGCTGTATTGAGAAGTTGGGAACGCGTAAGGGCGAGATGCAAAATATGGAAACCGGCGCTGACAACCGCACGCAGCTTGAATTTGTGGTCCCGTCTCGGGGACTCATTGGTTTCCGCGGTGAATTCATTCGCGCTACTCGTGGGGAAGGAATAATGAGCCATTCATTTTTCGAATATCGTCCGATGCTTGGTGATTTTGATAACAGAAGGAATGGAGTGTTGATTGCTTTTGAAGAAGGCACAGCTACTTTCTATGCTCTAAAGGGAGCTGAAGATCGTGGACAATTCTTTATTACTCCAGGCACCAAGGTTTATAAAGGAATGATTATTGGGGAGAATACTCGTCAGCAAGATATGGAAATCAACATCTGCAAAGCTAAGCAGGTCACCAACATTCGTTCTGCTGGCGCCGATGTTTTAGATACGCTTCAGTCACCTATTCAGATGACTTTAGAGCGTGCTTTGGAATATATCGGACCTGGTGAAATGCTTGAAGTAACTCCTGAATCCATGCGGTTAAGAAAATTACCTGCCAAAAAAATGGCTAAGCGTTGAGCGTTCACTTCGATCCTCGATTCCAGCAGGCCGTCGATCTCTTCAATCGACGTGCCTGGTATGAAGCTCACGATGCTTTTGAGGAAATCTGGCATGAAACGGCTGGAACTGATCGGCGATTGTTACAGGGAATACTTCAAATTGCAGTTGCTCATGTTCATTTAGAAAGGGATAATCTAAGAGGAGCAACAATTCTGTTGGGTGAAGGTGTAGGTCGACTGTCTTCAGCAAAACCAGGAGATCTTGGTCTCGATTTGCCTTCGGTTCGAGATCAGGCTCGTTTGAGACTGGAAGCGCTTCAACGGCAGACTGATCCTGGCGCACATCCAGTTCCTGAGTTGCGTTACCACTCCTGATTCTATAAGTACATTGGCTGAGATAATGAGGGTTGCTTGATGTTTTTTCGTTCCGTCGCTTTTGCAATGACCACTTGGACTGCCAAACTCTCATCTGTTGCTGCCCTGTTGGTTTTAACTGGTTCTTTTTTTCCAGCGACTGCACAGACCGTTACAGGCGAAGACAGCTTGATTACGATTGAATCGGATACGCAAAGCGCTGACAACATCACAGGTGTGGTGACAGCAGTGGGAAACGTCAGGATTGTTTATCCCTCTCGTGGAATGGTGGCAACATCGCGTCAGGCGCAATACTTCAGCAGGGAAGCGATGCTTGTTTTAAGCGGAGATGTGGATGTGGTGCAGGAAGATGGAAACAGTATTCGCGCTGAGCGCGTGACCTACAACCTTGATGAAGAACGTGCTCTGGCAAACCCAATTCCAGGTCAGCAAGTTCAATCCACCTTGTTCTTAAAGCAGAGTCTCGAATCGCAGACTCCCTTAACGCCATGAGTCTGAGTCTTGATCAGGTCACTCTGACCCTTGGTGGTCGTACTTTGGTTCGCTCCCTTTCACTCACCTTGAAGCCAGGTGAAGTCATAGGTCTGCTTGGACCCAATGGGGCGGGCAAAACCACCAGCTTTAATTTGGTGATTGGGTTGTTGCGTCCTGATAGTGGTCAAGTTCTTCTGGATGGGCATCCCGTCGCAGACCTGTCGATGCCCCAGAGGGCGCGTCTTGGAATTGGCTACTTGCCGCAGGAACCCAGTGTGTTTCGCCAATTGACCGTTCAAGAAAATCTTGAACTTGTACTAGTTCAAAGTGGTCTTTCCAAGGTTGATTGTCATCAACGTCTGCATCAATTAATCGAGGATTTTCATCTCGAGCCTTTTATTCATCGTTGTGGTTATCAGCTCTCTGGTGGAGAACGTAGGCGCTGCGAAGTTGCCCGAGCTCTTGCTGTTGGTTTAGAGGGTCCTCGCTACCTACTTCTCGATGAACCCTTCGCGGGGGTAGATCCATTGGCTGTGGCTGATCTTCAGCAAATGATCGATGGATTACGCCAGCGCGGAATGGGCATCCTTATCACCGATCATAACGTTCGAGAAACGCTTGCCATTACTGATCGGGCTTACATTTTGACGGATGGCAGCATCCTCGCTTCCGGTCGTTCAGATGAAGTAGCCCATGACCCACTTGTCCGACGTCATTATCTAGGGGAGGGGTTCCAGTTGTGATAATTGATCTTTGGATTAGCGCTCAGCGTGAGCTCCGCAAACTTGTTCATCGAGTTCCATTAATTGATCGTTGGCTTCTTGGTGAACTTATTGGACCATTGTTGTTTGCTCTTACAGCATTCACGGTGGTGTCCCTATCAGTAGGGGTGATGTTTGATTTGGTTCGTAAGATTGTTGAATCAAACCTTCCTTGGACAATCGCCGTTCAAGTGTTGTTCCTGAAGTTGCCAAGTTTTTTGGTGATTTCCTTCCCAATGGCGACCTTGATGGCATCTTTGCTTGCCTATAGCCGTCTTTCTGCCAATAGTGAACTCACCGCCCTTCGAAGTGTTGGCGTGACTGCGAGTCGAATGGTTGCACCTGCGATCGCTTTGGCACTGCTGATGACGAGCCTTTCGTTTCTTTTCAACGACGTAATCGTGCCGCGAACTAATCGTTCCGCGGAGATCACATTACAACGTGCTCTAGGCAAAGCGATTGCAGCTGAGAAAGGAGACGATATTGTGTACTCGCGTTTTGGTCGAGTATCTGGGCCAGATGGAATTATAGGAAATGGTTTGACTCAGCTTTTTTATGCTACTAAGTTTGAATCTGGAACGATGATTGGAGTTACTGTTTTAGATTTTTCTCGATCTGGTTTTACTCAGATGCTTGTTGCCGAAAAAGCTGATTGGAACGAATCTCAAGCTAAGTGGGAGTTTAAAGATGGAAAAATTCTTACCCTTACTCCATCTGGTAGTACAACATCAGCCGATTTTGATCAATATCTTTATCCGCTGAGTTCTGGGCCTCTACGGATCGCAGAATTACCAAAAGATGCCAACAATATGACCGTGTTTGAAGCCATAGAGGCCGAACAACTTTTATCTGATGCTGGTGACCGCAAGGAAGCTCGCAGGCTCAGAGTTCGAATCCAAGAGAAATTTACTGTCCCTATGGCCTGCTTGGTGTTTGGTTTGATCGGTTCGAGTCTTGGTGCAAAGCCTAATAGTAGAACGAGTCGTAGTCAGGGTTTTGGTATCAGTGTGGTGCTTATTTTCGCTTACTATGTGTTGAGCTTTAGTTTCAGTTCTCTTGGTGTCAAAGGGACGTTGGCTCCCCTTTTGGCCGCTTGGGGGCCTGTATTGATTTCTCTTGCAGGTGGTGGAGTGTTGTTGCGACAGGCCAGCCGGTAACCAAACACGTCAGAATCAGGTTGTTAAACGGTGAAGTTGCTCATGGAGATGGCTGGTATGGATCCGGTTCTTGGGCTGGGGTTGTTTGCGTTCGCCCTTTTGCTGTTGGCGTTACCGCTCGCTTTCTGGAAAGTGAGCTCAGTCAAGACGTCCGGTCTTGTGACGCTGCTGATTGCTACAGCTAACCTCGCCTTGACGTCTCAACTCGTTCTTCGTTGGTGGCAGTCTGGGCATTTCCCGATTAGCAACCTCTATGAATCGCTGTGTTTCCTGGCTTGGGCATGCACGCTTACTCAATTGTTAGTGGAAAGATCCTGGCCAACACCGATCGTTGCTGCTTCGGCGACCCCGATGGGTTTGGGATGCATCGCTTTTGCAAGCTTTGCTCTTCCTGGCCAGCTGCAAGAAGCTTCTCCGCTTGTTCCGGCGCTGCGATCCAGCTGGCTTGTGATGCATGTGAGCGTGATCATGGTGAGTTATGCCGCTCTGTTGGTGGGCTCGCTGTTATCAGTGGCTGTCTTGGTTACGGATCGTGGTCATGCCTTAGAACTGCGCAGCAGCTCTATTGGAAGCGGAGGCTATCGGCGTGCTGCGCTTGCGACTTCACTCGGAAGTGTGGGGGAGCCTGAGGTTCAGTTGTCTTCCGTGCAGTTCACTCGCAACGAACTGTTGGACAGCCTTAGCTACCGCACCATTACGGTTGGCTTTCTTCTGCTCACCGTTGGGATCATTAGCGGCGCCGTTTGGGCCAATGAGGCCTGGGGCAGCTACTGGAGCTGGGATCCCAAAGAAACTTGGGCATTGATTTGTTGGCTTGTTTATGCAGCCTATTTGCACACGCGTCTAAGCAGAGGCTGGCAAGGCAGGCGTCCTGCCTTAGTGGCTAGTGCAGGTTTGGTTGTGATTGGTGTCTGTTATATCGGTGTGAATCTCCTTGGTATTGGCCTTCATAGCTATGGCTGGTTTTTTGGATAACGAGGTTTTCGTTTGCTTTTTAGTTGTTATCTCTAAGAAGATCATTTGCCAAATTTCACGAACTGCGATAAAGGCAATTTCTTTCTGTCTGTAAATGATCTCCCTATGGGACTAAGACCGCATCCCCCGTTTGGGTGCTGTTTTTGGTTCTCAATCCCCCAAAGGAGCTAGTGAGTCTTTGTAGTAAGACTGAACTACACAACCATCAAGGCATACCTTGAGGCGTGTTCCAAAGGGCAATGTCTTATGAGCTGCTGTCATGGCGCTTGAAGCCGAGGATGGTTAACTATGTGTCAAAGAAGATCTGAAACGGACAATGAATGAATCGACCAGGCAGGTTGTTCAGGAACTGTCACCCGCACAGCGAGATGCATTTGACAGCCGATATGAGGACCAAAAGAAAGATCCCACGACTGCCTTTCTTCTCTGCCTTTTTACAGGTGGCATCGGAGGTCATGAGTTTTATTTAGAGAGTGGAAAAGGAATTATTTTTCTAGTTGGAGGTATCCTGACTGGGACAATTGTTACTGGCATAATTGCCATTATTCAACTTTTCTCTATTCAAAAGAGAGTGAAGGGTGACAACGATGTAATCGCCTGCAAGATCCTCCAAGGGATAAGGGATAAGCAACCCATTGGATCAATTAGTGCTGGCAATCTCACCGGAGTGGAAGCTGATTT
>JASJLK010000005.1:0-16558 GCA_037620855.1 Synechococcus sp. ChBW.bin.23
CTGCCCCCCCCCACCTACCGTTTGCCCCGGACCACCCCAACAACCTTCCAAAACAAACTCCAAACTTTTAATTTTTTTCTTTATTTTGTTGCTGGGCCAGTTACACCTCACCCGGCAACAAAATGGTTTTTCCCTTTTCAAGGCTTTCTTGAACGGCTAATCGAAATCTTGATCTCTTCCATCCAGGTTGGACGTCATTCCGCTAATGATTTCAAAAGTCAAACCCCAATATGACCTTGATCTAGGCTAATTTCTTAAAAAGAAAAGTTGTTTCAAGACTTCTGGGGATCTAGGCATCACTCTGTTTTCAGGAGAGGGCCGTACTTTTTTACAGCCAATTCTTTGCAGATTGTTTGGGTTTGCATGACAAAAGCAATGCCCTTAATTTCTCTCGCAAAACATGAACAGGTGAAATCACCCATACCCTCTGGAGGAGTTTGTCCGGCTTGAAACATGGCTGCGTTGAAGCCAGCCATGCAAAGTTTCTTGATTCCTTCCGAATCATCTGCAGCAACCGCTAGCGATCCGGTGGTTGTGATCAGCATCGGTGTTAAGCAGAAGCTGATCGCAAGGCGGAGATGCAAATTCAAGAGTCAGGAATCTTTGCGGATTTGAAGCTCCTGGTTCATCACTTTGAGTTGGCGAAGAGAACTAAAGACATTCTCTGGCATGCCTTTGGGAAGGTCTACAAGGCTGTGCGTTTCAAAGATCTGAATTCGACCAATCATGCGTCCTTCCAGCCCTGATTCATTGGCAATCGCGCCAACGAGGTTGCCTGGTTTCACGCGATCGCGATGACCGACTTCAACCCTGAACCGTTCCATGTCGTCTTCTGGCGCACGTGATGCGCGCTCTGGTCTCCTACCGCGGTCGTTGCCTCGATCTCCGCGTCGGTCGTCGCGTCGGTCGTCGCGTCGGTCATTGCGCATCGGAGCTTTCAGCCAATTTTCATCGCCTTGGACGAGCAATGGGCCTTCACCAATAGCCAACCTCATTGCGGCCAGGGTGAGTTGGCCGGGTTCTACTTCGAGCTCTTGGGCCACTCTTTGGATGAGTTCCTGAAGCAGTGCGGTTTCGTCCTCTGGTTTGTCCTCACTGGTGGCTTCAGCGCTGAGACGAATGCGAAGACGGTCTAAACGACTTTGGTTGATTTCGGCATTGCTAGGGATATCCATCGGTTCGATCGCCTGTCCCACTGCGCGTTCGAGATTGCCGACGAACCTCCGCTCTCTAGGTGTGATGAACAGGATGGCTTCCCCACTGCGTCCAGCTCGGCCAGTACGACCGATGCGGTGGACGTAAGCCTCACTATCAAATGGCATGTCGTAGTTAATAACGAGACCGATGCGGTCAACGTCGAGACCACGAGCTGCGACATCGGTGGCAACCAGAATGTTGACGGTTCCTTTGCGTAGACGTTCCACGGTGCGCTCCCGTTGGTTTTGGGGCACGTCTCCGTTGAGCACAGCTACGTCGTGACCGGCGGCTTCCAGGGATTCCGCAACCGTGAGAGTGATGGCTTTGGTTCGCGCAAAAATAATTACTCCTTCGCCAGTCACCGCTTCAAGCACACGGTTGAGGGCTTCGATTTTGTGAGAGTTCTGGGTGGTGATGCAGCGATGACGGATCCGGCGCGCCTCTTTCTCTTTCGTCTTGATCGTGATTTCTGCAGGTTCTCGCAAGTAGCGCTTGGACAACCTGCGAATTTCGTTCGGCATCGTTGCTGAAAACAGCACGACCTGACGTTCTTCTGGTAATTGCTCGAGGATCCATTCGACGTCGTCGATGAAACCCATACGCAGCATTTCATCGGCTTCGTCTAGGACGAGACTGCGCAATCCGCTTGTATTCAGCGTTCCTTGGCGCATGTGATCCATAACGCGTCCTGGAGTACCAACCACAACGTCAACGCCTCGTTTTAACGTGTTGATCTGGGATCGGAAATCAGAGCCTCCGTAGATCGCCAGCACGTTGAGGTGAGGATGCCCAGCGGAATATGCCTTGAACGCTTCCGCCACTTGCATCGCCAGTTCACGGGTTGGTGCCAGCACAAGCACGCTCGGGAGCGGACTATCGCCTTGCAATCTCTCCAGCAAAGGCAGAGCGAATGCGGCTGTTTTCCCCGTACCTGTTTGCGCTTGGCCCACGAGATCGCGTCCCAGCATCAACTCAGGGATGGCCGCTTTTTGGATCGGTGATGGTTCTTTATAACCCTTGTCAGCAAGAGTTTTCAGAAGTGCGTCACTGAAGCCGAATCCTGAGAATCCCGAGGGAGCTTCTGGCTCTTCGACGGTCTCGATGACTGTTGTAAGGACTTCTTCGGTGGTCTCCGATGTGGTGCTCTCGGAAATCTCAGACATGCTGAGATCCACTGAACAGGACCCTGCGTCCTGAGCTGGCGTATTGGTCATTCTTGAAAGGCAATTGCCTGATTAATCCTTTAAATCAGGCTTGCAACGTCCAATCGGCCTGAGCCGCGCTGTATTGCTTGCCTTTCGATCAAAGGTTGAAAATTTATCTTAACACTCTGCCGAAATCATCCTCTAAGCGTTCGATATCGCTTTCCTCGAGAATCGAGCCATGCTGGACCTCAATGATCAGCAGGTTGCCATCTCCACCGAAAGCACGGTGGATGGCACCCTTGGGGATATGCAGTGTGTCTCCGGCTGAGACTTTCGACCAACGACCTTGGCAAAACAGCTCCCCGCTTCCTTGTGCCACCGTCCAATTTTCGCTGCGATGTTGATGGCGTTGAAGGCTCAATCGTTGCCCTTGCCTAATCAGCAAACGCTTCAGCTTGTAACCCTGGCCACTGTCTAAATCCTCGTACCAGCCCCAAGGACGGATCACTTTCTCAGTCTCGATCACTTACTCAGCCCCCTGCTTTTGCTTTTATCCTCAGCATGCCGAGATTCTGCTGAGCGGCTTAGCGACAGCGCTATTGGATCTGCAAATAAAAGCAGTTGCTGTTTGGCGCGGGTGATCGCTGTGTAAAGAAGCGAGCTGCTTTGGTGATCGTCGAGAGCAGGCCAAAGCAACAGCACTTTGTCCATCTCGCAGCCCTGAGCTTTGTGAATTGTGAGTGCCAGAGCTGGCTCTAGGTGCTGAAGACGGGCTGGATGCAAAAGCGCATGCCGGCTCTCGCCAGAGGGGTCGCTGCTGAGAAAAAGAGCCCGTTGATGCGCTCCCTCTCCGACCATGACCCCAAGATCTCCATTGGCGAGTCCGAGCTCCGGCTGATTTTCACTGCAAAGCACTGGCAGACCCGACGGCCATCGCTGAGGTTCAGCGCCATCAAGCAAGCGTTGATGGACGGCATCAACACCCCATGGCCCGCGTCGACGCGGGCAGAGCACCATCAAGCCGTCAAGGATGCTGAGAAGGACTTGGGCTTGTTGTTGATGGGGTTGCCCATGGGCGTCGATTTCTAAGGCGCTTGCCCTCGCCTTGAGATGGTCGAGATGCTGAATGAGTGCGGCTAGCACAGCCTCAGGAATCTGTTTTGTTTTGGGGTAATCAACGCTGATGTTTGAGGTTTTAGGCAACGAGCTGAGTTGGGACCAGAAGGGTCTCAGGCCTTGATCACGGAGCAGTGCACTCATCTGAGCGAGGGCACCTCGATTGCGATAGACCTTCGTGAGGGTGATGGCCCCATCGTTGAAGCGCCTGATTTGATCCGGTTCCTGGAGATGCTGCCAGACAGCTCCTGCGCCAATCGGTGGCAGCTGAGCGCTGTCTCCCACGAGGACAAGTTGGCAATGGCTTGGCAGAGCACTCAACAGGGCACGGCCAAGCTCTAAGTCCACCATCGACATTTCATCGACGATAAGCAGGTCTAAATGCAGCGGGTTGCGACGGTGACGGCCAAAGCCTCCAGGACGTGCCTCCAGCAATCGATGAATCGTGGTGCAGGGCAAGGATACGGTTTTGGGGTGGTTGCGAATGGCGTCCTGGAGGCGACGTGCGGCCTTGCCTGTGGGAGCGGCCAACCGAGCCCGAAGCTTGGGTTGATTTTCAAAAGCGCGGAGCAGCATGTGCAAAACCGTGCTGGTTTTACCTGTTCCGGGACCTCCGCTGAGCAGAACCACGCCGTAGTGATCAATGGCATGGACAGCTGATCGCTGCTCCGGACTGAGATCGTTGTTCTTGGTTAGGCGGCTGGAGCTGACGCCTTGGGGTGTGGCATGGATTGGAGCCTGAAAACAGCGGCGCTGAAGTTCGAGTTCGAGCTCTTGCATGCCTTGATGCCAACGACGCCAGGACAGGGTGTTGCGGCTCAGAACCAACACGGATTGGTCACCGTCCAGCCATCCACTAGCCAGCAAGGCTTCACGGTGAACTCTGGGCCAGCCATCACTTTCGATCCCCTCTGGAACCTCGCCTTGATCGTGGAGTTGAAGGGAGATGTCACCTCGGCTAAGGGCAAAGGTGAGTGCTCGCACGAGCTCGACGAGCGGCTCACTGTTTTGTTCCGGCGGCATGCGCCGTTGAAGCGTGGCGAGCAATCCACGCTGCAGGGCAAAGAAAGCATCCGTCGCTGCCGATTGCATTACGACAGCCCCTCAAGCCATTGATCCAGACGGCGGATTCGCGTCAAAGGTGCAGGCTCGATCACTACCCCGGAGCCTCCTTCAGGGCTGATTCCCCTCAAAAACACATAGGCGTAGCCGCCGAGATGACGGTTCGGGTCGTAGCCATCGAGCCTCCAGCGCAGGTAGCGATCCAGGGCCAAAAGGTAGAGATGGGCTTGGAGCGGATAGTGATGGGAGAGCATTTGCTCCTCCATCGCGGCTTGGCTGTAATGGCGAGGGCCGCAGGCGATGCCACGGCCAGAGTCGTCCCGTTCCCCAATCCAATTGCTTTTCCAATCCGCTACCCACCACCGGGCTGTGGAGGGATCATCACCATCGGTGAACACCAGATCGATCGATCCTGTAAGAAACCCCCGACTGCGAATGTCTAATTGGCGCAGGCTTTGCGCGTAGTTTTTGCCAAAACGATGGTCGCTGTCTGCTTCGAAGGCATGGGCTAAACCAGCGGAGCGCACTGGATCGCCTTGCTGGGCAACGGGCAGATCAAAGCTGAGTTCATGAAGACGCCGTTTAGCGTCCAAATCGGCCAGCTTCAAATTTTTGAGAGGGCCGCCTAGGGGCGCCGTCAGCACGGTATTGAGCGCTGCAATCACGGCATCACCATGGTCGAGGTCAATGCCGGCTCGGCCAAGCTCTTCAGCCACCACCACCTGATTGGGAGCTTGGTCTGCAGGACCTTGAAAGCTCACCTGTTCAAGGATTCTGTGCAGACAATCGCCAGCTCCAGGACCTTTTGGGAACGCTGCAAGAGGACCATTCTGATCGGCAGTATCCACCTGACTCCCTGGAGCTTCGGTGTCGGCTACAGCATCGATGTCGCGTCCTTCTTCGAGATTGCGTGGATCAACAGGAGCTGGCTTGTGATGTCCTTTTTGAGAGGAGATCCAGGCGGAGTAACTGCTCCGACCCCAGCTGCGGTCGAGGCTGCGTTGAGGAACTTCCGACAGTTGCAAGCTCTCGAGCCGAGGAGTTGGACGCCAGTACTGCAGAGGTGGGTTCTCTGGTGGAAAGTGGAGACTCATGAGGGGGTTGTCGAGCATGGAGAGCTCCGTTACCCAGCTGGCCAAAGGATTTCCGTCCTGTCCAGCAGCGGCCACCCAAAACACCACGAGATGGCGCTCTGCGCGCGTTAAGGCCACGTAGGCCAGCCGCTCTGCTTCTGCAGCACTGTCGTCTTGATCCCGTTCAGCCGCCTTGTGTCCACGGTCCCAATGGGGGTTGAGCGCCACTTGCCAGGTTCCTTCTGGATCGTTGGGAGGGTTTCGCCAAAGAGGGCCTTTGCCATCAGCTGGTGCTTGCCACAAATAGGGGCAGATCACCACGGGGTACTGCAGGCCTTTGCTTCGGTGCACGGTGACAACGGCCACCGCACTTTCCGCTAAATCGCTATGGGGCTGCCTGATGTCAGGGGTGGGTTCGATGGGTTGTAAGCGTTGTCGCCTCAGCCAATCTGCGGCGCTGCCCAGGTCGAGGCCTTGTTGATGCATGGCGTCTTGCACCAGTCGCGCACATTGCTGAATGTCTCCTAGTAGCCGCCCGCGGCTGGAGAGATCAGCAAGCATTCGACCCTCCAGGAGTTGCGACAAGCAACCGAGCAAACCCAGGAAAGGGAGGTTGTCCTGCAGGTTGCGAAGTTGCCCTGCGAGTCGATCGAGATCACCGTTGGCTTCTGCGTCCTGCAACTGATGGCCTGTCCATTGCATCAAGGCAGAACAGGCCAGTCGCCGCAATCGTCCGCCATCGGCGGGGGTGGTGAGGGCATCGAGAAAATGCTGCAGCTCCGTCGCGCCGGAGGTGCTGAGGACATCTCCAGGACTGACGAGTCGGCTGGGTAGTCCTCGTTGAGCGAGCTGTTCTCGCACCGCCTCGGCTTGCCGATGACGGCTGACAAGAACGCATAGATCTGATGGGGTTAGGGATGGATCGCTGTCCAGGAGATGGAGGGCATGGCAAGCGACCAGGGGTGGAATGGTTGATTCGAGTGCTGTGCGGGTGGGTTGTCCAGCGGAGTCATCGACCTGCAGATCGATGAGCTGGAGAGGCTGCTCACCCTCCGGGAGGTCCAAGGGAAGAGCGCTTGCACAGGGTGTGACAGCCGGCACCTTGAGGTTCGACAGGGTGAGGCCTGGAGCCATCCATTGATTCATCGCCTCCATCAGGGACGGGGTTGTACGCCTGTTGTCGAGCAGGTTGTCGATTCGATCTGCTGTTTGTCGGGCTTGTTTGTAGATGTTGAGATCTCCTCCTCGAAAGCGGTAGATCGCTTGCTTGGGATCACCCACCATCAGCAATAGATGGTTTGGTGTTGCGAAGCAGGCCTTGAGCAGGCGCCACTGCAGTGGATCCGTGTCTTGAAATTCGTCGATCAGAGCGACGCGATAACGCTGCTGAATCGGTGCCAGCCAGCGTTGCGGGTCAGCTGTCGCTTTGGGATCGAGGGCATCGAGTAAGCCAGAAAAGCTGATCACGCCCTGTTGAGCACGGCGGGCGGCCAGGGAGTGAAGTCCCTGGCTAAGCGCATGGCGCCAGACCTGCTCAGCCGGACCATCCCAAAGCGCTGCAATGGCTTTTTGCAGGGTTGGTTGGGGAAGGTTTGGATTGGTTTCACTGCAGCGGCGGGCTGTTTTGCTGAAACATCCGGGATGGAAGTAGTCACCCAGCAGACTTTGCTTACGCACGTATCCGTAACTAATACGTAACGGTTGCGTGTCATTTAGCTGTGAGGTCCAGGCGCTGAGTTCGCTAGCGCGATCTTTTTTGGGTTTCGGTGAGTAGGGCTTGGTGTCGGTTTGGCCTTGGCTTCGCCAATCCGTTGCGCAATTGCGAAAGGCCGTTTCTAAAGCGTGACCATTGGTTTTCCATTGCGCTTCGAATTCTGTCCAGCTCGATTGGAGCCAGTGGTCAAAGCACTCGATCAGGGGACGCTCTTGATCGTGAGCTCCCGCAGTGCCGGCGATCCGAACAGCGCAATCGCTGTCCAAGCGACTGAGGGCATAGCTCAACTGATCAGCGGAGAGGCCGGCATGCAGTAGCCCGGAAACGTCGTCCGCTGGCAGGGCCAGCACCTGGTGTTCCCAGTAGTCGTATGCCACCTCCTGGCACAGATGCTGGCTGTCACTCTCAAGACATATCTCCATCGCTGTGCCGTTCTGGAGAGCTTGCCGGCGAAGACTGCGCCGGCAGAAGCCATGGATGGTGGTGATGTCGGCACGTTCAAGCCCTTCCAGTGCTTCCAGCAGGTTGCTGGCAAGCGTGCGACGGGTGTGTGGATCTTGCCCATGGAGTGCCAACCACTCCTCCATCACTGCATCGCGGGGTGGGGAGTCGCTTTGTGCGTCTGAGTTGTTGGATTGGTGTTGAAGCAGTGCTTGCAAGGCGTCGTTGAGACGACGCCCAATCCGATCTCGTAATTCCGCAGCGGCAGCTTCTGTAAAGGTCACGACCAGAAGCTCTTTGAGGTTGAGCTTTCGCTCTGTCACCAGCCGCAAGACCAGGTGGGCTAGAGCAAAGGTTTTGCCCGTGCCAGCACTGGCTTCTAGGAGACGCACTCCGGCATTGAGGGGGTACTGATTGGGTTCAAAACGGCTGCTCATGGCCGTCGTGCCTCCAACATCGGCGCATACAACGCTTGAAAGGCTTCTTCAAAACAGGCTTCGCTTAAAAAATTGCCGGCTTCGAAGTGGTCGCCAAAACAAAGCTGCATCTCTGAACGCTCCCGCTCTCCTATGCCTGCGAATCCCCCGTTCCAGCGGCTTTCAAACGCTCGGTTCGCTTTATCCAGACTTTTGCTCAACACAAGTGCTCTGGCCAATCCACTGGCAGGGGGCACCGGCCAGCACGATTCAGCTCCTGCGGTTGCTAAAGCATTAAGGGAACTGAGAAGCTCCTGAGCTCGGTCTGAATCCAGTGGTTGCCAGTGAAGGGCAAGCTCAAAGTGATCAGCTTTGGCGCTGCTGTCACACCGACAGATCACTGCCGTTGGCGTGGAGACTCCCGTCGCTTGCTGGATGAGGTGGGTGAACCAGCCGCCAAGAGCCGTGCGCGCTTGAAGTCGGCCTGCGCTGACTAAAACCGTGGTTGCCCCAGCTCTCAGCAAGCTGCGTGATTCGGTCTCGGAACGGATGGATTCACAGTGCAAAGGGCCAAGTCGCAACAGGGTTTGTTGCAGGTTTTGCCAGCGCTGTTCGAGGCGATTGGCAGCCAGTTGGCCTGCTGCTCCAGGCGGAAGCATCCCTTGGCCTCGTAGTTGTGTGGTCCATTCCCCGGGAAGAGCTTGTTCCCAGATCAAGCTCGAATCGGTCGCCAACCAGTCGAGCTGATTGAGAAAAGACTGGTTGAGAAGGGATTGACGCTCCCGCTCCTCGAGTTCGAGCGTTGAGAGATCTTCCACGGGGGTGGACCACTCCCGTGTTTCCAATCCCCGCGCTTTAAGCCAGTAGCGCTGGGGAGCCTCAAGCCAACGACTGACGGCGTCTGAATCCAAACAGTTAGAGGTTGCAACTGGAGTCCAGCTCAGCGGGTGGGCTAGGCCCAGGGAGCTGTCGCTCAGACGATGGTGATCGCGGCGATCGAGACTGAGCCTGGCGTCGAGATGGTGACGATCAGAACTGAAGGCTGAGCCGGTGCGATTGACGAGAAAATTGCGAGGATCCAAGGGATTCGCTGGTTGCTCCAACACCACGCGCTCGAACTGTTCGGGGGTGAGTTGTTCGTTCAGCAAGGTGAGCCATTGTTGAACCGGTGGGGCGGGGGGAAGCTCTTCGCCCTTGCGTTCATCGCGTGCATTCCAGCTGATCAGGAGATGTTGTCGCGCGGACATCAACGCCTCCAGCAGCACGTAACGGTCTTGATCTGTGCTCGATGGATCGCCGAGTCGGCGCTGCTGTTCCAGGAGGTGAAAACCAGGGCGTTCCCGCTGACGTGGAAAGCCTTGCGAATCAAGCCCCATCAGCACGATCAGCCGATGGGGAATTGCCCGCATCGGCTCTAGGGCACTGATCGTGAGGGCACCACTGCGGTGGCCAAAGCGACCACTATCGGCGGAGAGGGCCTCATCAAGAATGGAGACCACAACGGAGAGATCCAGGTCAAGAGTGCACTCAGAGGCCTGTTGCTGCATCGTGTTAAGTGCTTCAACGATCGCTTGTTGCTCCCAGGCCCAGTCCCCTCCATCTCCATAAAGATGCTGGAGAAGCTGATTTAACTGCGTGGTCCACGCGCTGGGACTGTGCGGTTGACGGAGGCGAATGATCCATTGCGCTAGTCCATCCAGAAGCGGCCACCACTGTTCAAGCTGCTGAATGGTGAGACCTCCCTGGAAGGGAGCACAGCCTCCAGGAGCGAGACCTGGCTCGGCAGGCAGAACGAGGCCAAGCAGCCAGCGATCAAGACACCAACTGAGGCTATGGGTGTCATCGCCTCCGCGCTCCTTGCCATCCACCCCCCACCGGAAGCCGGTCTGCTGGAGACACTGGGTGATCCGCACGGCATCTGTGGCGGTGATGCTTTGGAGGACTTGCAGAGCTGGATTAGCCAGAAGAGCCTCCAGCCCCGATGCTGTGAAGCGCTCGCTGGCCAGCCTCAAAAGGGCCATAAACCCTTGGCTCAGTCCTGGCGTGCTCTGTTGGCTTCGGTCGGTGAGTCGCCAGGGAATGCTTATCCCAGTGGCGTCGTGATCACCGAAAACGGAGCTGAGGAGCGGGGCATAGCGCTCCACATCTGGCGTCATCACCAAGACATCGCGTGGCTCCAGGCTTGGATCAGAGGCCAGCCATTGCAGGATCTGATCGCGAACCAGTTGCACCTCGCGCCACGGCCCTGCGCAGGCCAAAAAGCGCAATGAGCTGTCGTGATCAACAGGGGTGAGCGGTGGTGCGCTGCCATCCACCAACTGTTGTTGCACTTGTTCTAAAAGCGTGGCTGGCCGCTGTTCGGATGCAGCGATCTGAATGGGCGCTGCGAAGAGATCGCCCTGATCCCATTGGCCGAGCAAGCAGTCGCCGTTGCCTTCCAAAAGCAACTGAAACTCCGCCCCCATGCGTCCCAAAATCGCCTCCAGTCTTGGCGATTCCAGTAGCCAGGGCCCATCAGGTGGTGTGTTCCACGCCTGTCCGAGGGTTCTTCTCCTTTGTTCAGAGCGTTGCCATAGATCAGGACATGGCGTGAGTAGGTACAGCTCAATCGCCATCAGACCCGAGAGGCCTTGCAGGAGTTCCACCTGCACCGGCGCGAGATTGCTGATGCCAAACAGGCGCAATCGAGGCGGTAGAGCGGCGGCTGAAACATCTCCTGTCCGCAGACGTTGAACGGCCTTTTGCACTTGAAGACCAAAGGGATCACAGGGGAGGAGTGCTGCAAGGGAGCGAACGAGCTGTGGTTGCCAGTGCAAATGTGCCGGTAGGTCAGCTTCTCCATGGCCCTCAATCCATTGGCTCAGTTCCTGTGGTCGATAAAGGGCGTAGTCATCCACAGCATCGGCCAGGCAGCGTGCCAGTTGCCAATGATCACGATTGAGCCGTCCTGAAACGCTTGCGTGTTGATCCCACCAGAGGTTCAGGCTTTCAGCAGTGGGGTGGTCGAGAAGAGCGGGGAGCACTTTTAAAACAGACCAAACCAGTCGTTCTGCGCGCCAAGGATCTTCAATGGTTGGATCGAGATCCAGGATGCAGCGCACCAGCTGACGTAAGCGCGATCCAGGAAAGGGAAAGCGCACCAGAGCACTAATACCGTTGGCTTTGGCAAGCTGCTCGCCGAGCCATCGGCTTGTGGGCCAGGTGTTGACGACAATCTCTAGCTCCTCAAACGGACCCGGTGGGTCAAGCGTCAGCGTCTGAGCCAGAAGCGTTGCCAGAAACTCTGTGCGATTGCTGCGATAGACGGTTAGCAAGGCCCTGCCTGCAGCGATGGAGCCTTCCGCTTTCTTGGAGCAGCTGCTGCCTCCTGAACTCCCTCCACTTGCACAACAGCTCCTGTTTCTGGGCAGTACGCCGAGAGTTTTCCTCCATAGACCGCACCCGTATCCACCATCACGATCCGGCCATGACGCTCCACATCAGGCCGGGGGGTATGACCAATCACCACAAGTCCATGGCTTCCGTCGTAATGCTCCCAGAAGGGCTCACGAATGGTCAGGTCCGGTTGACCGTTGGAATCAAATCCTGCATGGGTTGCTACCCAGTCGTGTCCCCAAAAAACAGTGGGGAGCTGCTGCAGTCGCGTTAGCCATGGGTTGGGACTACTTAGTGCAGGTTCCTTGAGGGTCTGTAGAAGGGCCTGCTCATGATTTCCGCGTAGCCAGGTTGCCTGTCCAGCAGTGACCAAGGACCAAACCAACTTTATGGCGGAGGTGGTTTCGGGCCCACGGTTGATGACATCTCCGCAAAACACGACGTGATCATTCTTTGGCAAAACGCCGAGTAGTTGCTTTAAAGGCTGGTAACAACCATGCACATCACCGATCACCCAGTGCTTGCCCGTGAGTGATGGCATGCCAAACAGCAGGTGACCCAATCACATTAATTCCCTTTACTTGTGCGAATGCGATGCGTGGAAATGCTTACGCTTATGGCCCTTGTGAAGATGGTGTGGACCCACGATCATTGCCAGTGGCTCGACGCGTGAACCTGCTAGTGAGCGCTCTTGATGGCGCACAACGAACCAATGAGGCTCTTGCTGCCTGTGCTGATGGAGAAGAGATTCTGGATGTACTTCTGGGAGCGTCGATGAAATTAAGTCTTGGTCTAACGCGCGAGCAGCTCCGCAATACACCGCCGATTCGAGATTGGGTTTGGTGGAAAAATAAAGAAGCTATCTTAACGATTGGGAATTAGAAAATCAAATTTCTTATCTTTCCTTTTAGGTCTTTAGAAATGCCTAGTTTTGTTGATTAAACTCTGCTGTATCCAAGCTTGGATGAATAAATTTTGAGGGGAAGTCCAAAGGACTCCATTAACTTTTTACAAGCATCGCCGACAGTTCCATAAACCTCGATGCTGAAGCCATCACCAAGTTCAGCATGCTTTTGCAAATACTCCTGAA
Organism: Synechococcus sp. ChBW.bin.23; assembly: GCA_037620855.1. Lineage (GTDB taxonomy): Bacteria > Cyanobacteriota > Cyanobacteriia > PCC-6307 > Cyanobiaceae > Synechococcus_C. The sequence continues at coordinate 12,630 of JASJLK010000005.1, forward strand.
CGGGAGGGTTAGAGACATGAGCCGCAAATGCCTCGTCATTGGCATAGACCTCTGACCACACAAACCCTTGTGGGTCTTCTGGATCTTGATCAAAGGTGTGATGAAGCATCCCGGGTTCGGAAGACTGAACGGCCATGTCAGTCATGCGGGCGAGTTCCAGATATTGATCGACGCAGCCTGGCTTGATATGGATGCGTGCGAGAAGCATGAAGGGAGTGGATTGATCGAACGTTGCCATGTTGAGCACTGAAGTTTGACGATTCTCTCAAACAGCACGTCTATCCACTGTTCATTTTAAACCAATCTCTCTGGATCATTTGGAAAGCGTTTTGCTGCTCATTTCGCTGATTGTTGTCGTGCCAGTTGAGCTTTCTCTATAGCCGCTCTCAATTCTTTGGCATAATAATTGGTTTACGGATCAAGAATAGAGAATTAAATTCGGGTAGTCTTTGATTTTGATTTTGACCGTTTTATACCTCTCCTCAACCTAATGGGGTTATAACTCTTTCGCATTGCTAGGCCTTGATTGATGCATTTGCCAAGAGTTGAAGTAGGGCTGATTTTTTGTCATGTGAACCACATTGCTTTTGATCCTATGAATTTCATGATCGATTGATATTTTTCTATTGAGTGTGTTTTGATACTCAAACCAGTGGACGGCTTATTGTTACTTGGCATAATGCTTGTGGACTTGTGATCGAACTTCTTTTAACTGGAAGTCTCGCTTTCATTATGTTTTCTTTGGGATTATCCCTGAAACCACAAGATTTTGGAGTTCCTTTTCATCAGCCAAAAGTCTTGATTGCTGGAGCAATCTCTCAGCTTTTGATGCTTCCAATCATTGCTTTTGTATTATTAAAGATCTTTGGCTTACAAGGTGACTTCGCTCTTGGAGTCATGATTTTGAGTTGCTGACCTGGAGGTATAACGTCGAGCATTGTCACGAAATTATCTCGAGGAGATGTAGCGCTTTCAATTTCTTATACCGCACTCGCTAGTCTTGTAACAGCAGTGACTCTGCCTATCGTTTTGAGCTTAACAGCACCAATTCTTATCCCACAGACAGTTGTAGGGTTGTCAATATTGCCCTTAAGTCTAAAAGTCTTTGCTTTGGCAACATTACCTGTTCTTTTAGGTGTCTGTATTCCCCAGTGGATTCCAAATGTTGCAGTTCGATGCCAATTGCCAAGCAGTCAATTGGCAAATGGTTTGTTTGTTGCTGTTTTGATTGGAGTCTTAATTGGTCAGTGGGATGTCTTTATCGCGAACCTTCCACTCATTGGACCAGTACTGCTGCTGCTCAATCTATTAATGCTCATCATAGGTTTAGTTATTGGCAATTTACTGAGATTAAAGAAATCTCAAATTACCTCGCTTTCTGTTGAGGCTGGCTTTCAGAATGGAACGATTGGTATTGTTGTCGGATCACTGATCAGTGAAGAGCTTATTCAAGGTGGATTAAGTAGTTTTAGTCTCCCCTCGGCTGTTTATAGCGTTTTGATGTTAGTCACCATTATTCCTTTTGTTCTTTGGCAAAGAAGTTTATGATTTGAGGTTGTTATGTGGTTTTTCTATTGATGAAGCTTCTATTCTGAGCTAACTTTTTTCAGTTACCACTTCCTGAACTACAACAGCTCCATCACCTAAGGCTTCAACCATTTCCTCAACAAAATGGTCTGCATAGAACTTGATATTGTCCAGCTTTTCAGAGGGATCGTGATCGTTGGTGACCTCATCAATCGCTTCATCTGCTATTGCCTTTCTCATCTCATCCTTTGAAAGTAAGTGCCGAGCTTCTTCGACGCTCATCAATGGGTTCTCAGTGGTCACGCTGAATGCATGAAAAGCCGTGAAGGTGAACCCGATGGTGTGTGTGTACTCAGCCATGTCATGCAGTTCGAACACTGATCAAACCCATTCTTGATGACCGGGTGTCCGAATGCCTTCGTCGTGCTGATACACAAACGTTGGCGATTAAGATTCTTTCCTTGTAGCAACGAACGCAGTCTCTCGTCGACTTACTCGATGCCTTTTTACATAAAAGGAAGCTACCTTAGGAAATCTGCCTCTGAGGCTGCGAATACCACCTCTAGGTCGTCAAACGACGAAGGCTTCAAATGGTCGATGAAGTGAATGCGAGCTGCATCCGACTTGATCCATTGATTGAGCTGTTCTCTGCTCTGCAGATCGGGGACATTTAAGTTCACCGTGATGGTGGCAAGCACAGTTGTCTTTTGCGAGTAGTCCATTGTTTAACTGTAAAAGTTGAATAAGTACTGCTTCAGCGAAGAGCAATTAAGCAATGCAATTCTTTGCCGCATTTACTGTCACTATAGTATTAGGGAGTGGCTGTGCATTTGATTGTAGGCTCTGTTTGCACTTTTTGCATCATTCGGGTTGTTGCTGAGTTTTTTGCAGTATGTGATTTGCTTGTTCGAGCCTGATGTTGACTTCTTCTTGTTGCCCAGGCGTCCTGTGCCTCAGGAGTTTTGCTGCGAGATTCTTGCATATCTGTTTGTTTTATACTTCTGCTATTATTTATTATAAGTATATTCCGATGATAGGTGGCTGAGAATGTAGATCATTATTAGTGATTTTGGTGGTTGGTGATGCTGGTTGCTTCAGTCATCGGCGCATTTTGGTGATCAATCTCTGCTGGGGACGGTATGGGCCCACCGCATCATCCGGATCTGTGATTGATAATTTTATGCGTTGAGCTTGATGAATTCGAACTTTCGCTCCGTCACCTTGATCTCCTGCACCAGTTCATTCCGTAAGCAGTGGCTGAAGGAACAGGGTTAATTCAAAAGGGCAGGGTGACTCATCCTTTCGAATGAGTGCCAACCCAATGGTCAAACTCGCTTAAGTGCACTGATGTTGCAGTAGCAGACCGATTACGCCAGATACATAGAGAAGTCGAGCGGTGAGGGCTGGCTGGTGAACAGGTAAGAGGAGATGCTCATCCAGATCAAGCACGATGCATCTATACAACATGCTCAGTTCGTTTTGGTGAGCTTTTATTCCTTATCAGCTCGTCTTGGGCAACTACCAGCTCGGCTTGGGCAACCCGTTAGGCAGCAGCGGATGCTCAGGCGCCTTAGGCATCGAGAAGTGGATCAACCTCCAGATGATCGGTTGGGAACGCTGTTGACAGCCCAACTGAGTCATCACTTTGAGGGATAGGTGAGATGAAATTACTAACCGTGTTGATCGTGTTAAAAATAGTCTTTAAATAGTGACTCTTTTGCTTGTCATGGCTAAGAAAAGTTATTTATTTGTATGATGATGAAAAGAACAATTCTTCTTGTTTTTATTGCTGCGTCATTTGGATTTGTATATGTAGATCACGTCCAATCAGCTAAGCGTCTGCTGAATAGCCTACCTTCGTCCTTACAGAAAAACTCACAAACCATATTTTGCACAAATACTATTGGGCAATTTTCGCTCAACTATCAATATAAGAAAACAACTTTAGATAACCTCTTGTCGATTATCCGTACCGATCTTACAAGAGCAGGATATTGCTAAGAACCCATTCGAACTAATATTACACGCGGAGCATTTTCGGCAACATGGGCTCCTCCAAAAGGAATAACGGTGGATGGCACATCAAAAGGAAACTACGCAGTGCTTACAACTCAAGTTGTAATGCTTGATTCATCAACAATCAATCTGAATACTAGCTTTCGAGATGTACTCGCTAGAGATCAAGCTGTTACCACGAGCTGTTATGAGTTCATCCAAGAAAATAGTCAATCCAAGCAAAGGTTCCAATATTTCTACCAAGCCTGCATCATTCAAGGGGCGCCCCGCCCCCGGCGAGGAAAACGTGTACTATGGGTTTTTGTTTGGTTTGTTGTGTTTGTTTTTTGTATTGGTGTTTTTGATGAGGTTATTTTTTTTTTTTTTGATGTTGGGAGAGTAGGTGG
>JASJLK010000006.1:0-5631 GCA_037620855.1 Synechococcus sp. ChBW.bin.23
GCGGAGCGCATCGTGATGCTGTACGGCGGCCGGTTCCAATGGGACGGAACAGTGGGCGATTACCGAACAACAGATAATCCTTATGTGGTTCAGTTCAGGACGGGTAACCTGCGCGGACCGATGCAGCCTGCTGAGCACTGAATTATGCGTAGGAGCGTCCGTGAGGGGATTGTTGGTTTTTCCGTGATTGCCGCTGTGGTTGCCTTTGCAGGCACGATGTTTTGGCTCAGAGGTGAGCGGGCCTTCTCGAAGACCTGGAGCGTGACAGCCGATTTCCAGGATGCAGGGGGCTTGGCGGTTCGCTCACCAGTCACCTACCGGGGAATCATGGTGGGAAATGTTACGGATATCAAGGTGACGCCTCAGGCTGTGAAGGTGTCGATCGAAATTTCTCAAGATGACCTTCAATTAACGCTGCCTGTGCAAGCCACTGTGGCTTCGGCATCGCTGTTGGGTGGTGATTCCCAGGTGGCCTTGAGCAGTGTTGGCCCGCCCCTCAAGGAGAATGCGCCGATGCCCAAATCTCAGCGCTGTAAGGGCAAAACTGTTCTATGTGATGGAGCAACAATTCAAGGCACAGAAGCACCCAGCCTCGCATCGGTCACAACCTCTTTTCAAGAGCTTTTGAACCAAGCGAAGACAGAACAGTTGGTCCCCAAGTTGGTTGGATCTACGCAACAGTTCGACGAGACGTTGCGGGATATTGAGCTCCTCGCCACTCAACTCAGAGAGGATCTAGCAAGGGCTGCACCCACGATTTCGAATCTCAACGAAGCCACAGCTCAGGCCGCGAGTGCCAGTCGTCACATCAATAACGTTGTGAGCGCTTTCGATACGCCAACAACGATTACGGACCTCAAGCAAACGGTGAGCAGTGCCCGTTCGTTGACGGCAACATTTGATGAGGTGGGTGGTGATGTTGAGAAACTCACGGCAGACCCCCAATTCATGGCGGCTGTGCGCAGCGTCACGATTGGTTTAGGGCAGTTTTTCAACGAGCTTTATCCCGCCAGCACCCCGGATGTCAGCAAGCCTTAAACCGCGTTCAGAGCATCCATGGCGACAGCGGCAATCGCCTGATCGCTCGCTTTTGGTAGCTGAACATATTTCCCTCCAGCGGCTTCGGCGAGATCTTTGCCCATGCCGCTACCGATGAATTTGCGCTCAGTGTCGATCACCAGCAGTTTGAGGCCGAGCATTCGATAGCGGGTAGCCACATCCAGCACCTCTTGCTTTAAGTCGGGCTTTTCCTCTCCCTCCAGCACGGGTTGCCCAAGAGAGGTGCTGAGGGGAACATTGCCTCGACCATCCGTGATCGCGACCACCACCACTTGGCCGAGATCTCCTGTTGCTAAGGCGTTGGCACCAACCCGTGCGGCTTGGGTGAGGCCGTGGGCCAGTGGTGAGCCGCCGCCGCAGGGCATGGATTCCAGGCGTCGACGTGCGGCTGTAATTGAGCGGGTGGGGGGCAGTAGCACTTCAGCTTGATCGCCTCGGAAGGTGATGAGCGCCACCTCGTCTCGGTTTTCGTAGGCCTCGGTGAGGAGTCGGATCACGGCACCTTTGGCGCTCTGCATGCGGTTCAGAGCCATCGAACCACTGGCATCCACCAGGAAGATCACCAGGGCACCGGCCTGGCGTTGGAGCAGCTTGGCGCGGAGGTCTGATTCTTCAACGATGACGACGCGATCAGGCTGACGCGCTCGGCGCGCCTTTTGATAGGGCGCTGCAGCGCGCAAGGTGGCGTCAACGGCGATGCGGCGCACCGGGCCGCGGGGCAGCATCGGTTTTACATAGCGGCCGCGGCTGTCACTGAGCACAACGGAGCGGCTGCCGCTATTGCCGCTTTTGCTTTTGGCAGCGTTGAACAGCAGCAGATCGGGGTCAATCGCCACGGCTTCTGGATCGAGCATGAATTCTTCTGGCACCGACGGTGGTGCCTGCTCCTCAGGGGAGTCGTCCTCATCTTCATCGTCATCCTGATCGCTGTTGTCTTCACTGTCCTGCTCCTCGCTGTCCGGCTCTTCCTCTTCCCCTGAGCCCTCAGGTGGCGGTGGTGGCTCTTGCTCTTGGGGTGGCTGTTGCTCCTGGGGTGGTGGCGGCTCCATCTGTTGTTCAGGTGGGGGCATTTGCGAAGCGCGTGGAGCGATCACCAATGCAACGGCCACTTGCAAATCTTCTGCTTCCACCTGGTCGCGCCCGCTGAGGGCGGCATGGGCTTTGGCGGCACGTACGGCATAGAGCTCGGAGCGATGCCCTTCCACGCCGCCGCGAATCGCCTCTGTCACCAGATATTTGATCTGTTCGCTGCTGACTTTCACATCGGGTAGCCACTGCCGCGCCAAGAGCAGTTGGGTGGCGAGCGCGTCGGTTTCCTCGCTCCATTGGTCCGAGAAGCTCCGGCTGCACTGACCGTGGGCCAGCACCGCGTTGGTGATCTCCACCCGTTGCTCAGTGCTAACGATTTGATTGGCGGACAAGACGATCGCAAAGCGATCCAGCAGGTGATCTCGGATGGCCCCTTCTTCGGGGTTGTACGTGGCAATCAGCAGTGGCCGGCAGGGGTGGCTCAGGCTGAGCCCCTCCCGTTCCACCTGGTTTTCGCCGCTGCCAACGGCGGCGAGTAAAAGATTGATGACCCCGTCGTCGAGAAGGTTCAGCTCATCCACGTAGAGCACACCGCGGTGTGCTTCCGCCAGCAATCCCGGCTGGAAAACGGGAGAACCACTGGCCAAGGAGGCGGTGACATCAACGGAGCCCACCAGGCGATCTTCCGTAACGCCGAGCGGAATCTGGATGAATGGGGCTGGAATCACCGTTGTGGGTGGATCTTGCGGCAGTTCGCCCCAATCCTGGGCATCTTGTGGATCGAGGTTGCGTCCCGGCAGCTTGGTCTCTCCAGCTGCTTCAAGGTCAACGATGTCGATCGGAGGGAGCAGGGCATGCAATCCTCGAGCCAGCACCGACTTTCCTGTCCCACGGCCGCCAGCAATGATCACGCCGCCTAAGCCCGGATCCACCGCTGCTAAAAGCAGAGCCAGCTTGAGGGTGCCGTGGCCGGTGATCGCCGCCAGCGGAAACGATCGGCTGGCTTGATCCAGCGCCGCTGTGCTGATGACTCCGTTTGATGTCACCCCGCTTGCAACCATGGATGCGCCTTGACTCCACCTGTGAGAAACAGTCTCGCTGATCAGACCCACAGCCTTGCGGTAGCCCTCGGCGCCAATCAGGCTGGCCCTGCTGGCTCGCCCTTGCAGACCCTCACTGCCGTAAGGCCTTTGCTGGAGGGTGTGATGGGCAGCTGGGTTCAGTCGATTGAAGGGAGCAGCCCAGGGACAATGGCTCCGAACGGCGCCTCTTCAGCACTGACGTTGTCTTGGTCTCCGTTGCAGCAGACCGCAGCTGTGGGTGGACCGCTCGATCAGCCTTCTTATCTCAATGCCGTTCTGCTGGTGAAGGGCCTGGAGGTCAAACCAGCGTCGGCCGCTGCATTGCATTTGCTGGATGCACTTCAACAGTTGGAGCAATCGTTCGGGCGCAACCGCTCTCGAGAAGAACGCTGGGGGCCGCGGCCATTAGACCTCGATCTGTTGTTTTGGGGCGAGTTGCGTTTGGATCACCCGCGGTTAACGCTGCCGCACCCCCGCTTGCATTTGCGCTGTTTTGTGATGGAGCCACTGCTGGCGGCTATGCAGGCCTCAACGCCCTGGCTGAGCTGAACGCACGCCTGTGGGCCTGAACCCGCCATGCTGGTTCATCGATCGCTCGACCTGCATGGCCCCGCTGCCCGCGCCTGAGCCCTCCAAGGTGTTGGAGACCCTTGAGACCATGGATGCGCGCAAGATTCGTTTTGAGCGCAATCGAATCCGTTTGCCGATGGGGGTGGAAGGAACGTTTGGGATCATTCGCCACCCCGGGGCTTCATTGGCGGTTCCTATCACCGCTGACGGCCAGGTGGTGATTTTGCGCCAGTACCGTTTTGCGGTGCAGGCACGCCTCCTTGAGTTTCCTGCGGGCACCCTTGAAGAGGGTGAAGATCCTTTGGAATCGATGCAGCGCGAGCTTGGGGAAGAAGCTGGATACAGCGCTGCCCGTTGGGATTCGCTCGGCCCGATGTTGCCCTGTCCTGGCTACTCCGACGAGGTGATTCATTGCTTTATGGCGCGGGACCTCACGCGTTTGGAGCATCCACCCGCTGGTGATGACGATGAGGATCTGGAGGTGATCTTGATGAGTCCGTCCGAACTGGATTCCCGTCTGGCGTCCGGTGATGAGTGGCTGGATGGCAAGAGCGTCACGGCCTGGTTCCGTGCCAAGCAACTCCTGGGTCTCTAATGGCAGCGCCTCGCGTTTTGTTTTGGCATCGCCGCGACCTGCGTTTGGCCGACAATCTTGGCCTCCAGGCGGCTGTGGCGATCAGCCCTGCGGTGACTGGCGTGTATGTGCTGGATCCAGAGCTGATCCAGCCCCCGGAGGCGCTGCCACCCATGGCTCCGGCCCGCCTTTGGTTTCTAGTGGAAACCTTGCGCGAGCTCCAGCAGCGCTGGCGTGAAGCCGGGAGTCGTTTGCTGGTGTTGGCTGGCGATCCGGTGCAGGTGCTGCCGCGGCTGGCGTCGCTGCTTGAGGTGCCGGTGGTGGTGTGGAGCCGTGATGTGGAGCCCTATTCACGGGAACGCGACCGTCAGGTGGCCAAAGCCCTGCAAGAGGATGGGCGCCAGGTGTTGGTGGACTGGGATCAGCTGCTGCTGGCACCAGATCTGATCAAAACCGGTGGTGGCGATCCTTATCGGGTCTATGGACCCTTCTTACGCAACTGGCGCGGACAGGTGGAGTGCAGTTCGCCAAGCACGGTGGATGCTCCGAGGGGCTTGATCGATCTGGAGGCCGAGATGCTGGAGGCTGTCAGTGGCGGTGATTGCGCTCTCGGCTGTTTGTGCGCTGAGGGTCAGCGGCAGCTGGAGCAGCTGCAGGTTGAGCATGGTTTTCAAGGCATGGATCTCTGCCCAAGCCGCCCAGGAGAGGCCGCGGCTGCTGAACAGTTGGCCACCTTTGCTGACGGAGCATTGCTTGCCTATGAACCCGATCGTAATTTCCCCGGGATAACAGGAACCTCTTATCTCAGTGCGGGACTGAGTGTGGGCACGGTCAGCCCTCGCCAAGCCTGGTGTGCTGCCCAAGGCGCCAAGGAGATCTCCCGCAGCGATGAGCAACGGCAGGCGATCACGGTGTGGGAACAGGAACTCTGCTGGCGTGAGTTTTACCAGCAGGCCTTGTTCCATTTTCCTGAGCTAGCGGATGGTCCATACCGCGAGCAGTGGCGGCGTTTCCCTTGGGAGAACAACAACCACTGGTTTGACGCTTGGAAGCAAGGACAAACGGGGATGCCGATCATCGATGCAGCGATGCGACAGCTCAACCAAAGCGGCTGGATGCACAACCGTTGCCGAATGATCGTGGCCTCCTTTCTTGTGAAGGATTTGATTTGTGATTGGCGCTGGGGCGAGCGTGCCTTCATGGAGCTGGAGGTGGATGGAGATCTGGCTGCCAACAACGGCGGCTGGCAATGGAGCGCAAGCAGTGGCATGGATCCCAAGCCGTTGCGGATCTTCAATCCGGCCACTCAGGCGTCGA
>JASJLK010000007.1:0-33282 GCA_037620855.1 Synechococcus sp. ChBW.bin.23
TGATGTGAATCTCATGCTGAGTTGGTGTGACCAAGCTGAGCGCCCCATGCTTTGGCAAGGGCAACATCCCGTTTGGATGCATGGAGACAACGGCATGCGCTGCTCGGCTCCAGCCGACGGGCAACCCTTAGAAGCGATGGCACGTCGGCTCAGAGCACAACTTGTTAGTCAATCTAGAGTGGATTGAACAAACGATCTTTGTTCCAAACAACTCCTCAGAGGTGAAATCTTCTTTTCAAATAAATCAATGGCATGATTGGCAATCAATCGTGTCGCTTCCAATTAATCATTTAAAGCCCCCTTTGGCAGAGCCTTAATCAGGCTGATCTGTCACTGCACCAAGGCTCGAACTCGAGACAAGTCGAGCATATTTACCAAGAACCCCTGTCTTATATTTAGGCTGATGTCCTGACCACTTGCGGCGGCGGCTTTCTAGTTCAACCTCATTCACATTGAGTTGAAGAAGATTCTGATTTGCATCCACTGTGATGCTATCTCCCTCAATTACAAGGCCGATTGCTCCACCAACGGCAGCTTCTGGTGCCACGTGGCCAACAACCAAACCGTACGTTCCTCCGCTGAATCGACCATCCGTAATCAGTGCCACTTTGTCTCCGAGTCCCTGCCCAACAATGGCAGCAGTTGGTGCAAGCATTTCACGCATTCCAGGTCCTCCCACTGGACCTTCCTGGCGAATAACGATGACATCACCGGCATGAATATTTTTACCAATAATTGAAGCCAAACAATCCTCTTCGCTTTCAAAAACCCGAGCAGGTCCTGTGAGGACGGGGATTTTAATGCCGCTGATTTTGGCGACAGCTCCTTCGCTTGCCAAATTCCCCTTCAGGATGGCCAAGTGCCCTTTCGCATATAGAGGATGACTCAGTGGCCTAATGACTTCTTGTCCTTCAGGAGGTGTTGAAGGAATATTTGCTAACAGTTCCTCGAGTGTTTTGCCTTCAATCGTGCGGCAATTGCCGTGAAGCAGTCCTGCATCCAATAGCAATTTCATCACCTGGGGAATACCGCCGGCCTGATGAAGATCCACAGTCACAAAACGACCACTCGGCTTGAGATCGCAAATCACAGGCACACGCTCCCGGATCATTTCAAAATCATCAATGCTGAGATCAACGCCTGCTGTGCGCGCGATTGCGAGCAAATGCAACACAGAGTTGGTGGACCCGCCCACCGCCATGATCACACTGATGGCATTCTCAAAGGCTTCACGCGTCAGCAAATCAAGGGGACGAATATTAGATTTAATCGCTTCAACAAGAACCTCACCAGAACGGGCGGCACTCTCTGCTTTTTCCTCATCTTCAGCAGCCATCGTTGAACTATGGGGAAGACTCAGCCCCATCGTTTCAATCGCAGCGCTCATCGTATTGGCTGTGAACATGCCTCCACAGCTACCAGCTCCTGGACAAGCATTTTTTTCAATCGCTGTTAGCTGCTCTTCATCAATTTTACCGCTCGTAATCTGACCAACAGCCTCAAAAGCACTCACAACAGTAAGATCACAGCCTCCAAGTTTCCCAGGCTTAATCGTTCCCCCATACACAAAGATCGAGGGGATATTCATACGTGCCATCGCCAACATGGCGCCAGGCATATTTTTATCGCAGCCACCAACAGCCAGAACACCGTCCATGCTTTGGCCATTGCATGCCGTTTCAATCGCATCAGCGATCACCTCACGGCTCACTAAGGAATATTTCATTCCTTCGGTGCCCATAGAAATGCCATCACTCACAGTGATCGTGCCAAACATCTGAGGCATTCCCCCTGCCTTTCGAGCAGAGTCTTCGGCACGACGGGACAGTGAATCCAATCCAACGTTGCACGGAGTAATCGTGCTGTAACCGTTTGCGATCCCGATGATTGGCTTGCCGAAATCATCATCACCGAAGCCAACCGCTCTCAGCATTGCTCGATTGGGTGAGCGCTGAATGCCTTGAGTGACGGCGTCTGAGCGAAGCATGGCAACGACTGGATCGCAGATGGGGACAAGCCCCAACTTACCGGCAGTGGTGATTACGACTTTGAGCCGAGGTCTTCAAGCTGACGACGGACATCAGAGATGGCTGAATTGAGCTGCTCAACACGATGTTCGAGCTGATCGTCACGATCGGCGTATTGATTGGCCTCAAATGCCTCACTGCCGTCCTGCATCCTTGGCGCATAGAGCATGGAACGCTGACGCTTGATCCGCTGACGCCGTTCTGCTTCAGTAAGCAGCCACCAGCCCACTCCTGCTGCCCCAATGAGGGCTCCGCTCAGAAGTGTGAAAAGTGTTCCTGAGGTGGATGCTTGCTGCCTGCTCATCGCCGCCGATGGATTTTTTCAAGCCTAGGTCGAGGGAGCTGTTCTGATTTGCAGCCGTTGAGATGTGTTGCCAATCCCGGGAGAAATCTGACCATTCGCATTGAGTTCTTCATCAATGCAGGCGGTATGGATGGTGAGTTCAGGGAATGTTTCACCCAGTCGTTTGAGCCCAGGGCTGGCGGTTAAGGCAGAAATCACACGAAGCCTGCGGCTCTCAACTCCTTTTGACACCAGCTCCTCCATCAAGCCAACAAGCTCCTCTCCATCACTGATTTGATCGATCAGCAACACAAGCCCGGCATTGGCTTCAATCGTTTCAGGCAAGCCACCCAGACAAAGCTCAGCGTGGGGCAGCACTTGCCTAGCCCCTTCCCAGAGCATCAGCCCGCCAGGGAGAGAGGGCATAGCAAGTAAGGGAACACCCGTTTCGATCACAGTTCCTTCCGTGAGCTCTAACGCGGTTTGTACCTCTTCACGGCGATGGGGGAGCCAATCCCGCAAGGCTTCATAGGTGAGCCAACGCCCCAACTCCTCTAGCGCTGTTCGGTAAAGAGACGGTGGTGTGCCGGCATGGCGCAACATTGTGAGCCAGTGAGCAATGAGTGGATGGGGGGGAACAACCACCCTCAAGGTTTTGGCCATGGCACGTAGCTGGGCAGCTGTCTGCCATAACGTGAAAGTTAAGTTACGGCAGCTGCAACCTGATGCCGGCTGCATCCTTCTCTGATGCTCCTTCCCGATTTGTTCCATAAGCACCTATTTCCCGTTCTGCTCGGGATGCTTCTTGCGTCGAGCTTGATCTCCCTTCCTGGTCCTGTTCAGGCCATTACGGCCCCTGAATTGCGTGGTCAGTTCGCGGTGCAAGACATCAGCAACGACATGCATGGCCGGGATTTAAAGGAAAAAGAATTTTTAAAAGCTGATCTCCGCGGCATTGATCTCAGTGAAACCGACCTGCGTGGAGCTGTGATCAACACCTCTCAACTGCAGGGAGCTGATCTCCATGGAGCGAATCTTGAGAATGTGGTGGCGTTCTCTAGCCGATTTGATGAAACCGACCTAAGCGACGCAAACTTCACGAATGCAATGCTGATGCAAAGCCGGTTTGTGGATGCTCGCATTGAGGGAACGGACTTCACCAACGCTGTGATCGATCTCACTCAGATGAAGGCCTTATGCGGTCGTGCCAGTGGTGTGAATAGCGTCAGCGGCGTGAGCACCCGCGAAAGCCTGGGGTGCCGCTGATGTCTGAACGCCTTCCCGTCACCGTGATTACCGGCTTTCTTGGAGCCGGGAAAACAACACTTTTGCGCCATCTACTGATCAACAGCGGCCAACGCCTTGCGGTGATGGTCAACGAATTTGGAACCGTGGGCCTGGATGGCGATCTCATCCGAAGCTGCGGCTTCTGCCCAGAGGATGAAATCGATGGGCGTCTCGTTGAGCTGAACAACGGGTGTCTCTGCTGCACCGTGCAGGACGATTTTCTACCAACAATGGAAACGCTGCTCGCTCGCGCTGATCAGCTCGATGGAATCGTTGTTGAAACCAGTGGTTTAGCCCTTCCTAGGCCCCTGCTTCAGGCCCTCGAATGGCCCGCCATCCGGGCCAGGGTGCATGTGAATGGTGTGGTCACTGTTGTGGATGGAGAAGCCCTGAACAACGGAAGTCCTGTGGGAGATCCAGAGGCGTTGGAACGGCAACGAAAGGAAGACCCAAGCCTTGATCACCTCACAGCCATTGATGAACTGTTCTCCGATCAACTTCAATCCGCTGATCTGGTGCTGGTCAGCCGCTCTGATTGCTTAGAGCCCACCGAACTAGACCAGATCAAGCAATCACTTATCCCCAAGATACGAACCGGTACAACGGTGATCCCAATGACTCGCGGTCAAGTCGACCCGAGTTTGCTGCTTGGAGTGGAGCGTGAGACGTCTGCCGATCATGAGCATGCGCACGATCACCACGACCATGAGCATCACGATCATGAGCATGATCACCACGATCACACGCACTTAGATGTTGTGGGCGGCAATGTTCGTTTTGAAGGAGTGATTCAACGTTCAGACTTTGAACGGATCCTTCCTGCATTTGTGACTGAACATCAGGTGGTGCGCCTAAAAGGAAGAGTCTGGTTACCTGGCAAATCCCTTCCTCTGCAAGTGCAAATGGTTGGGCCCCGTTTAGAGACTTGGTTTGAAGCCGCTCCTGATCTGGCTTGGACTCCTGAAAGCCGGTCAGGAGTGGATCTGGTTGTGATTGGATTTGATCCAACATCCTCCGAAAAACTCACAACTCTCCTCCTTGCTTCCACTTCTTAGAGCCAATGAGTGAAGGCAAAGCTCTCAGTCATTGAGCGATTAAATTTTCGCTAAGTAATTAGCGAAATAGCTTTTCGTTAGCAACTATTGCAAACGAGTGCGCTTAAATTCAATAATTAAATTATAATTAGACCTACTTTTTAGTCTTCAACAATCAATAAGCGTACATTACTTGCTTGAATCAACTGAGACAGTTCGTGCAAGTCCTGCTCACGAATCAGTCCAATACATCCCAATGTGCCGCTATTTCCATCAACACCCGCACTTGGGTCTTGATGGATCCCAAGCACCCTTCGGCCCGTGATGAAGGTCGGTTCAATGCCAATCCAAACCGAACCCAGTTCTGGGTAAGCGCCCTTGGCCAGAGGCTCCACTGGGCCGAGGGTGTATCTCCCAGTTGGCAGGGGAGCCTTACTGCCCATCTGATCGCGGTCCGCATCCTGGCGATGGGCTCGACCACTCACTGCATCGAAATGACGCGGCGGTTCACCAGGAACCTCAAGCCGCAAATCCCAGATGGGATCTCCTGTGGAACGAATCCGTCTCTTTGTACGCTTAAGGACGAGCTGAGGCTCAGGATCCGGGATTGTGATAAGAGGCTCAAGAATCGATAAGAGCCTTGAACTGACTTCAACAGGTTGGGGGCTTTTCAGCACAAATGTGTTGGCCTGACTCGGGGCGCTGAATTCGAGACCTGCGCAGACAGCACTTAGCAGCAACAGGGAAGGCGTAGCTTTGCTTGCAAGCAGCTGCAAGGGCGCAGACAGAACCATCGGAAACAATCAAAAGCGATTTTGTATTAAGGGGTTTCTTTATTGTTTTTGGAAAAAATAAACGGTTGACCAGCTGGCCTTAACCCTTGCGCCAATCCAAGCCAGGAATACCGGGCAGGATTGCTGGTGTATTGGCGCGATACGCCAAATAGTCGTGATGGACGCTGCAAAGACGCTGTTCTTCGCGGTGTGCCTTGCCATTGAGCACCGCAACCAAAATCAACAACAGAGCCAGGTGAAGCAGGCTTCCCTTGGAAAGGACCACACCAACGGAGCAAACCACAACAGCTCGATAGAGAGGGTGCCGGCAATGGCCATACACCCCTGTAGTGATCAAAGCGGCATTGGGCTTTGGATCTGGTAATGGGGAAAGGCTGGGGCCTAATGCCAGAAAACCCTGCAGGGCCAAACCAAGCCCAACAACAAACACCATTAATCCCGTGACATGAAGCCAGACAGGCCAACTCCAGGCCTGGAAAAGCTCAGAGGGCCAGGTCGGAAGGATATGAGCGCAGATCAGAACCCCTTGCGCCAACAACCACCACTCACCCTTTCGATTGTTGAGCAATCCTGACCAGCTCAAACCCCAACCCTGAAAACTCTCTCGCCAAGCGCCCTGTTGCCTTGGCTCCTTGAACGGAAGACCTTTGTTTTCCATGGTGATCTGCAGGGTTAGTCCATCGTCAGGTCTCCTCGAGCGCAGACCTGACCCCAGCAAAGCGCACCCTTCTCATTTCAACTGGCCTGCAAAAGATTCCAAGCAGAGCGTTCATTGATCCTCATCCGCATCAAACCGCTGCCGTCATGCTCGAACTGAATCCTGTGCCCATTGAATGCAAAATTCCAACTGCTGCCCTCAGGATCGGCCACCGGCTCAGCATGTGCGAGCTGCATGAAGCCTGGTGCGATCAGCAGAAGTAGTGTGATCAGCCTGAGTGTGAATCCGATCGATTGGATCACAGGGAAAGGTCATGGAGACGTGGTCTGTTTTCAACCTGAAGAGAAAGTGCCTGGAACGGGACTGCGGCCTGCCAAGATTTAACTATTCCTGCTCCGAGCCCGTGCCGCGTTATCAAGCTCGTGTTCTGGTGCATCTGCGCCCCTCAGTCCTCGATCCAGCCGGTGAGGCTACGCGTTCAGCTGCCAACCGACTAGGGGTAAAAGGCATCGAAAGCCTACGCATCGGCAAGGCTGTTGAGCTGGAGCTAGAGGCTTCGGATGAAGCCGATGCACGCCAACAGGTTGAACTGTTGAGTGATCGACTCCTGGCCAACCCTGTAATTGAGAACTGGACCTTGGAACTCAAGCAGTCATGAGCATTGGTGTTGTTGTCTTTCCAGGTTCCAATTGCGACCGGGATGTCCGTTGGGCGACGCAAGGATGCCTTGGCATGAAAACTCGTTACCTCTGGCATGAGGAGACAGATCTCAGCGGCCTAGACGCTGTAGTCCTGCCGGGAGGGTTTAGTTATGGAGACTATTTGCGTTGCGGAGCCATCGCCAGGTTTGCCCCAGTGCTGGAATCATTGATCGATTTCGCAAACAAGGGCGGACGAGTGCTCGGCATCTGCAATGGATTTCAGGTGCTCACTGAACTCGGATTATTGCCAGGAGCACTCACGCGCAATAGCGGTCTTCATTTCATCTGCGAAGACACTCCACTTAATGTGGTGAGTGCGCGCACTCCCTGGCTATCTCACTTAGAAGCGGGAAATGAGATCCAACTGCCGATTGCCCATGGAGAAGGCCGTTATCAATGCAGCGAGGACACACTTAAAGCCCTTCAAGATAAGGACGGCATCGCCCTGAAATACAACAACAATCCCAATGGCTCCATTGCCGATATTGCCGGAATCACGAATCCAGCTGGCAATGTGCTCGGGTTGATGCCCCATCCTGAACGGGCTTGTGACCCGGCAACAGGTGGCGTTGATGGACGGAAATTGATTGAAGCTCTAATCCAGTCATCATGACCCTTCCTTATTAGGCCTGACACAAGATCGGAGGATCGAAAGCATCAGTTGACTGACACTCTCCTGAAGCTAATCCAACAATCAAAAATATTCATCGGGCCAATAAAGCCAGTCTATTAATCAGCAGCATTGCCGACAAGGCCACTAAAAATTACAAATCACGCATAATATAACATCTGAGTTAATGTTTTTATTGCAATTCATGTTCGAAACTGGTTTTCCAGGGATCGTTTAAAGCATAAACTCGATCGAATTGTCAAACTAAAGCTCATTAGAGATGAAGCCCTTTAATGCATCGTCGATCATTTTTAACGCTGGGAGTCCCCGCGGCCGTAGCTACAGCCGTTTCATCTTCCGCTAGTGGCTTGACGGAATCGACTCAAAAGAATTCCACACTTCGCCCGTTACACAAGGGCTCAAGGCTTCGAGCCGTTAATGCCGGAACTTGGCTGGATCCTGAAACAGATTTTGGCCCGTTAGTGGAGCGCTGTGCAGTAGAGGGTTGGACATTAGAAGTCCCAGAATCGGTAAAGCGTCAATGGCAATGGTTTTCGGGAACCGATCAACAGCGAGCGGACGATCTTGAGCGTGCCTGGAACAATCCTTCCCTGGATGGTCTGATTTATGTAGGTGCTGGCTGGGGAGGCGCCAGGGTTTTAGAAGCTGGCTTTCGCTTCCCCCCTCGACCGCTCTGGACCCTGGGGTTTTCAGACAGCAGCTCGATGCTGATGGCGCAATGGTCGGCTGGCTTGCGTGGCGCCATCCATGGATCCACCACTGGACCTGACCAACAGTGGGAACGAACGGTCCATCTTCTGAAAGGAGAACCGGTCGCTCCACTTCAAGGGCGTTCCGTACGTGCAGGGGTGGCCAGAGGTCCTCTTGTAGTAACCAATCTCACGGTTGCGACCCATTTGATTGGCACACCCTGGTTCCCTGATCTGCGTGGATCCATCCTTGTGCTGGAAGATGTTGGAGAAGCTCCCTACAGAGTGGATCGCATGCTCACGCAGTGGCGAAGCTCCGGAGTGCTTCGTGGGCTAGCTGGAGTAGCAACGGGGCGATTCAGCTGGAAAGGAGAGGTAGAGCCAGGTGATTTTTCAATGGATGGGATCCTCGAGGAGCGACTCTCTGATCTAGGCATCCCCTTGGTTATGAATTTGCCCCTTGGGCATGGACTTCCCAACATGGCTCTCCCCCTTGGTGCATCAGCAACGCTCAACGCCAATCAAGGAACGCTGCACCTGAATCCTGATCGCACGCAACCATGAAGCCATCAAAAAAGGGGGCTGATGCCCCCCGCTTGATTGGTTTTGACCGAATAATCAGGCAGCAACTGCTGTCTTGGGGTCAAGGGTGCCTTTTGCATAAAGGCCGGAATAGAAGTTGATGTCGCGCTGCTTGATCTTGCTGGCGTTACCGGCAGCCCAGAACTGCTGGAAGCGATCCAAACAAACCTGCTTCATGTACTTACGAGCCGGCTTATTGAAGTGACGGGGGTCGAAGTTGGCAGGGTCAGCCATGGCTGCTTCACGTACGGCAGCGGTGAAGGCCAAACGGCAATCAGTATCAATGTTCACTTTGCGAACACCATTACGGATACCTTCCTGAATTTCTTCCACGGGAACGCCGTAGGTCTCAGGAATCGCGCCGCCGTACTTGTTGATCATTGCCAACCATTCCTGGGGAACAGAGGAAGAGCCATGCATCACCAGGTGGGTGTTGGGGATGACTTTGTGAATTTCAGCGATGCGGCTGATCGCCAGCACTTCACCCGTGGGCTTGCGCGTGAACTTGTAGGCACCATGGCTCGTGCCGATGGCGATTGCCAGGGCATCAACCTTGGTCTTGGCCACAAAATCAGCGGCTTCAGCGGGATCGGTCAGCAGCTGATCCTTGGAAAGCTCACCTTCAAAACCGTGGCCGTCCTCGGCTTCGCCTTTGCCGGTTTCAAGAGAACCCAAGCAGCCCAGTTCACCTTCAACGCTCACGCCGATGGCATGGGCAACATCCACCACTTCCTTGGTGACGTTGACGTTGTAGTCGTAGCTCGCAGGCGTTTTGGCATCGGCCTCGAGCGAACCGTCCATCATCACGGAGGTGAAGCCGTTTGCAGCTGCTCCAAAGCAAGTTGCAGGGCTATTACCGTGGTCCTGGTGCATCACGACAGGGATGTCGGGATAGGTCTCAACGGCCGCCAGGATTAAATGACGCAGGAAATTCTCGCCTGCATAGGCACGTGCTCCACGTGAAGCCTGCAGGATCACAGGAGAGTCAGTCTCGTGAGCCGCCTCCATGATCGACTGCACCTGCTCAAGGTTGTTGACGTTGAAAGCAGGGATGCCGTAGCCGTTTTCCGCGGCATGGTCGAGCAGAAGTCGAAGCGGAACGAGCGCCATAGAGAAGTCCTAACGAAGGCCGATAAACGGACAAATGTCCGTGGTGGCGAGACTTTACCTTTGGAACGTGCGAAATGTCACGACACTCTGTTGCGGAAATAACTTTGGAGTGTCATGACTGACGCCTTAGTAGGTGTAACCCGCTACGAACAGCTGCTCATCTGAAGAGGGTTGGGAGCCTGGGACATATCGCGCTTGTGAGGCTTCAGAGTTGGCTTTTGCCCTCGCAAGCAAAGCTGCCTGGCCAGCCAGTTGGTCTTTACCCGCCCATGCCTTCAAGCAAGAATGCTGCAAAGCGCGTCCATATGAGAAGCCAAGATTCCATTGCGCTTTTCTTGAAATCTTGTTCATGTTATTGAGATACACCGATGCAGCTTCTTCACTCAAACCGCCTGATAAAAAGACAATTCCAGGAACACTTGCAGGAACACAACGCTCCAATGTTCTCACGGTCATTTCTGCAACAATTTGAGGATCAGATTTCTGAACACAATCGGCTCCTTGAATCGTCATCGAAGGCTTAAGAAGAGTTCCCTCGAGCAGAACTCCGTTGAGCTGGCAAGCGAAATACACCTCCTTAAGAATCTGTTCTTGCACCGCCGCCGTGACTTCAATCGAATGATCACCATCCATCAAAATCTCAGGCTCAATGATTGGTACGAGACCAGATTCCTGAACAGAACGTGCATAACGAGCTAAGCCCCATGCATTTTCACGAATGGCCAGATCAGAGGGGCATCCATCAGCGGTGATTTGCAATACAGCTCGCCATTTTGCAAAACGTGCACCTTGGGCGTAATAGTCTGCTGCCCGCTCCACCAAGCCATCCAACCCCGTACAAACGGTTTCAACGGACTTGGCGCCGGGCAAAGGGCAAAGGCCCTTATCCACTTTGATACCAGGAATAATTCCCGCTTTGTTTAACTTCTGAACCATTGTTTCGCCATCAGCATGGCTCTGAAACAAGGTTTCTTCGTACAAAATTGCGCCACTAATAAAGTCACCAAGACCTGCCGCTGTAAACAGCATTCCTCGGTAGGCCTGGCGATTGGCCTCAGTATTTTCAATTTGGATTCCACCTAGTCGCTTACCAATGGTCTTTGTGGACTCATCAACAGCAAGAATTCCCTTCCCCGACTCTGCCAGAGAGTTGGCTGTTGCAATTAACTCTTTGGAGTAAGCGGAGAGAGACATAGGGATGAAGCAACAACGACGAAAGCGTCAGAACTATACACACCAAATCTAGGCTGAAAAAGCTATTTGATGCCCAGGCCAGTATCCAAGGCCGCAGAGAAAATTGATTATTAATCCTTCAAGCTGTCAAATTCAATCGGTTCCTATGGCCGATTGATCACATGCTTGCTGACTAACTAGCCCCTCTGCCAGGCCAGGCACCATGGGAGCGCCGGTTTGAATGCTGTGCGCCCACCAACTCTGGATGCGAGCAACCGGCGCTACACGACCATCACTCCAGGTGGTGGGGAACATGAACTCAGCGCCCGCCTCGATATTGCGAGTGGCCTCTCCCATCGGCGTGTGCCGCAACCCAAAGCCATGGACATAATCCTTTTGGTTTGAACTGCCGAGGGTGAGGCTGCCATGAGATCCGTAGATCTCGAGCCAACAACCTCGACCGTTGCGAGCCACAGACGCCAGATTGACTTGGGCTGGAACCCTCTGATCCGTGCGGCCTTGCCAATCGAGCTGCATCTGAATCAGCGAGACGTCTTCAGCGTCCACTGGAGCCATGCCCCCGCTGGGATGGGGACGCTCCTTGATCGACACGCTATTTAGAGATTGAACGGTTCGAATCGGTCCGATCAACCACGCCAGAATGTCGAAGGCATGGGTACCAAGGGCACCAACCACGCCACCGCCGGCTTCCCGTTGTGAATACCAGCTCCAAGGTCGGGACGCATCCGCCCTGCTGCTCATCAACCAGTCGAGTTTTACCAGCCAAGGAGTGCCGACGGCACCTGCCGCCAACATCCTGGCGGCCTGCATGAACAGAGGCACAGCCCGATATTCATAGTCCACCGCAACACTGAGCCGGTTCTGGATGGCAACGCGTTGAAGCTCTGCCACCGATTCAGCCTTCAAAGCAACAGGCTTTTCAAGCAACAAGTGTTTGCCCGCTTTCAGCGCTTGAAGGGCCAACGCAAAGCGAGGCCCCGGAGGGGTAGCAATGATCACGGCTTGCACTCGAGGGTCGCTAAGCAGAGCCTCCCAATCGTGATAACCAGGAAGATTGTGCTCAAGGCAGGCCCGATCCAAACGTTCACGACGGGGGTGCCAGAGCGCTACTGCCTGGAGATCAGGTTGAGAGGCAAGGGCTTGCAGATGAACCGATTCACCAAAGCCGAGACCCGCAATCGCCACTCCAATGGAGGAAGGGCTTGAGGATGGGAGAGCCATATCGGAAGCGTTGGGTTCAGGAGAGCGACGAAAGCTCGTCAGATGCGCACACACCGGAAAGAACACCGTCGATCAAAGGATCGGAACCAGAAGGTTGCCATTCGGCCCCGAATTGGGGCAATCCATTCTTTTGCTTGTCTCGATACAGCTGTTGGCTGCAGTCGATCTCCATCACGACCAGCGTTCCCAAAGCGGGGCTGTCATCCTCCTGACGCAAGCTGTAGCGGCTCAGCACTGAAACGGTGCCATCTTTCTTCAGCCGCAAACTGCCGGCATCCCACCATTGCTGTCCCTCTGCACTAGAGGGAACTTCTCGCCATTCAACCTGACCCGCGCAAACAGGAGCGGCGCAAAGGATCAGGGCTAAAACGACAGCAGCCACGCTCCTGAAGCGTGAGGCCAAAACCTGAATCATGAGCTGGCGACCCGAGATTCACAGCCATGCAATCTGAGCAGACTCGCGAGAGTGGAACGCAATTGCGTACGTGGAACAATCGAATCAACGAATCCGTGGTCTTGCAGATATTCGGCAGTTTGAAAATTATCCGGTAATTTTTCGCGCAGTGTCTGTTCAATCACTCGCCGCCCAGCAAAGCCAATCAGAGCTTTTGGCTCCGCCAAGATCAGATCACCAAGCATCGCAAAACTTGCTGTGACGCCCCCGGTGGTGGGGTGGGTGAGTAACGGCATGTACAACACGCCCGCCGCGCGGTGGCGTTCCAAAGCACCAGAAATCTTGGCCATCTGCATGAGGCTGAGCATGCCCTCTTGCATCCTCGCTCCACCCGACGCGCACACAATGAGGAGTGGCAGCTTTTTGGCGGTCGCTGCTTCCACCAAGCGGGTGATCTTTTCACCGACCACCGACCCCATCGAACCGCCCATAAAACGGAAATCCATTACGGCAAGAGCCATAGGAATTCCCTCGACCTCACAGAGTCCAGTGATGACACCATCGAGAAGCCCTGTGCTGGCCTGCGTTTCGCGCAGTCGATCCGCATAGGCCCGGCGGTCTTTAAAGCCCAATGGATCCATGGGTTGCAGCTCTTGATCCATGGCCACGAAGCTATTGGGATCCACCAACACCGCAATGCGCTCGGTGCTATCAATGCGGTGGTGATATCCACAGTTGCTGCAAACACTGGCGTTGCTCAGCAGATCCTTGCGATACACCACCTGACCGCACTCGGGGCACTTGCTCCAAAGGCCATCACCTTCATCGGGTTCTTGATTCACCTTGCCGACGTACTGACCTTTACGGCGGTCAGCGAACCAGTCGAACAAACTCAAGGTTGATTACTCCTTAATGGCAACAGCAGATCTCAGTTGGCATTGGGGCTTTCGGTTTGTACGAGCGCCACATTGGGGAGATCCGAGGGAACAAATGATCAAGCCAAAGGCCTGAATTTTGCACCAATCACATCAGGCTAGGACAGGGATGTTGCAATCCCTCAGCACAACAGACATTGAGCTGATTTCTGTTCTTTTAAAGGCCACCAAACAGGCTCAACCATTGCTGCACCCACCACTCCGAACCTCCGATCCAGGTCAGCCAGATTCCAAGGGCAATAAAAGGGCCAAATGGGAAGGGCTGTCTCGGCCCTAACCGTCCAGAGAGACGTCCAACCGTGCCAAAGAATGCGCCGCTAAAAACGGCGATTGCCAAAGCAACCAAAACACCTCCCAAGCCGAGCCAAGCTCCTGCTACGGCTGCCAATTTGGCGTCGCCAAGTCCAAGGGCAGGCTGGCCAAGCATGCGCTCCGCGAGAGCGCTTAATCCCTCCAGCACCAGCAATCCCGCTGATGCCGCCAACAGGTGATTGAGGAGCAATGAACTGGCTTCCAGCGTTGGTGTAACTAGATAGAGAGCCCCCGTGAAAGCAAGGCCGAGCACCACCCCGATCCTGCAAAGAGGTTCGGGGAGCCAAAGATGGTCGATGTCGATCAACACCAGTGGAATCAGCACACTGATCAGAACAATCCCTGCCAACACATTGAGCAACGCCAGGCCTAATTGATCCGAAGCAGCGAGCAATCCATGGCCCCACAACGCGCTCAACCAAAGAAGGGCGCTAAAGAATTCCACGAATGGGTAGCGGCTTGAGATGCCTCGATGACAATCGCGACAACGTCCCCGAAGCCAGATCCACCCCAGCACCGGCACATTGTCGTGCCAGCGCACCGCCTGACCACACTTTGGGCAATGGCTGCCAGGCCAAACCACTGATTCTTCGCGAGGCAATCGCCAGGCCATCACATTAGCGAAACTCCCCACACAGGCACCAGCCACCACAAGCATCAGACCCAGCAAACTTGTCAAAGCCCTGACCCTCTGGGTCGGTCTCGCCAGCCACGCGGGCGACGGAGTCGTCGACCGATGAGATCGATGCTGATGAAATGTTCTTGAAGCAAAAGTGTGGGGCTTGAGAACACAACCCTGCCCTCATCTAACCGTTCATTCACAACAACACCCATCGGTTCAAGCTGCTGACCAGAGTCACTTAAGAAACGGAAATAGATCCGTCTTGCCAACGCGATCAGACGACGACTATCCACTCTGTCCCAACGCGGGGGAGGAGTTGTTGATCCACTGGCACCTGCAATCTCAAAGGAGGGAGAGGACAAAAAAAGGACCCACCTGATCATTCAGATGAGTCCACGATAGATGTAATCGCTCAATGTGTATCGAGCGAAGCAATCAGGAGAGCTTGTTTTGGTCTTCAATCATGCGGTGAATGATGGGGGTCAAGATGAGTTCCATCGCGAATCCCATTTTCCCTCCATTCACAACAATGCTGGTGGGACTGCTCATGAAGGAGTCATGAATCATGCTCAGCAGGTAGCTGAAATCAATTCCCCACTTCTCACGCGCTCCCTTACGGAAGTGAATGATCACAAAGCTTTCATCAGGCGTTGGGATGTTGCGACAGATGAATGGGTTGGAGGTGTCAACCGTAGGCACCCGCTGAAAATTGATGTCAGTGAGGCTGAATTGGGGACAGATGTGATTGATGTAATCCGGCATGCGGCGCAAGATCGTGTCCACGATCGCTTCGGCTGAATAGCCACGCTCGGCGTTATCACGCTGAATCTTTTGGATCCACTCGAGATTGGTAATCGGAACCACACCCACGAGTAGATCGGCGAGGGACGCCACGTCGTAGCCGTCTCCGACAACGCCGCCGTGGAGGCCTTCGTAGAACAAGACGTCGGTACTTCCAGGAATGTCTTCCCAGGGGGTGAACTGACCTGGATCCAAGCTCACGCCGAGGCGAGCGTTGTGTTCAGCAGCTTCTTCTGGACTGTGGAGGTAGTAACGCTTCTTACCTCCACCTGTTGCGCCATAGACGCGGAAGAGCTCTTCGAGCTTGTCGAAGAGGTTGGCTTCTGGACCGAAGTGCGAGAAATTCTCACCCTTCGCGAGCGATTCAGACATGGCGGTCTTCATCGCCATCCGCTCGAAGCGGTGGTAGCTGTCGCCCTCCACCACTGCAGGAGTGATGTTCTCCCGAGCGAAGATGTGCTCAAAAGCCCTCTTAACGGTGCTGGTGCCTGCACCTGAGGAACCCGTGACAGCGACGACGGGGTGACGCTTCGACATCGACGGAGGAAGATCTGGCCCGATGAGTTTGGCAGGTCAAAGGGCAAATTCCACATTTTTCCTGCCAGGTCGCATCAGAGTGTCTTGAGAAGTTGCTCCCCCATCGCCTGACAGCCCAGGGCAGTACAGCTTTCAGACATCAGATCTCCAGTGCGGAATCCGGCTGCCAAAACGCGATCCACAGCGTGTTCCAGATCGTCCGCAGCTGCGTTTTGCTTAAGACCGGTCCGCAACATCATCGCTGCCGAGAGCACCATGGCCATCGGATTGGCCTTGTCTTGACCAGCCAGATCGGGGGCTGAACCATGGACTGGTTCATACAAACCAGGCCCTTCGCTTCCCAAAGAGGCTGAGGGAAGCATGCCGATTGATCCGGTGAGCATGGCAGAAATATCGCTGAGAATGTCCCCGAAAAGGTTGCCAGTGAGCACCACGTCGAACTGGCGAGGATCTCTCACCAGTTGCATCGCCGCATTGTCTACGTACAAGTGACTGACATCCACTGCGGCGTACTCACCTTTCATGCCCTCCACGCGATCACGCCACAGTTGGCTGACATCGAGCACATTGGCCTTATCCACCGAGCAAAGCTGCCCGCGACGCTCAGAGGCGAGCTTGAAAGCCACCCTGGCGATTCTGTCGACCTCAGAATCTGAGTAAGTCATGGTGTTGAACGCACGCTCTTCACCATCGGCCTGCACACGACCTTTCGGCTTCCCGAAATAAATACCTCCGGTGAGTTCCCTCACCACCATCAGATCTACCCCTTCCACAACTTCAGGTCGCAGGCTGCTGGCATCAATTAAGGCTGGAACAATCTTGACTGGACGAAGATTGGCAAATAGCTCCATGCCCGAGCGCAGGGCTAGCAATCCACTTTCAGGCCGTTGTTCACGCGGCAAGGCATCAAATCGAGGGCTCCCGATCGCTGCAAGCAAAACGGCATCGGCAGCCTTGCAAGCTTCAAGGGTGCTCGCCGGTAAGGGTTCACCAGTGGAATCGATGGCAGCGCCACCGATCGGCGCTTCACTGAACTCGAGCGTGAACCCATGTCGAGCAGACACGGCTTCAAGGAGCTTCCTCGCCACAGCAGTGATCTCTGGACCAATGCCGTCACCCGGAAGCAAAACAACGCGATGCTGTGGCATTGGGTCTCAGAGGTAGGAACCAGAGAGGTTACTGAGTGGCTTTCTTGAGTTCGCGAATCTGTTTCGCCATCTCAGGCAATTTGCTGAAGGCTGCTGAACAACGCAGCCAAAGCCTGTTGGAAATAGCCGGATAGCCACTCACCACTTCGCCGGGCTCCACCTCACCATGAATCCCGCTCTTGGAACTCGCGATCGCACGATCACCAATGATCGCTCGGTTGGCCACACCAACCTGTCCAGCCAAAATCACCCCATTTCCAAGGCGAGCGCCGCCGGCAATACCCACCTGCGAGGCCAGGGCACAGCCCCGTCCGGTGACAACGCCATGACCGATTTGCACGAGATTATCGATCTTTGTTCCCGCACCAATTCGGGTTTCACCAACAGACGGGCGATCAATCGTGCTGCCGCAACCCACTTCAACACCCTCCTCAAGGACCACCAGACCCGTTTGAGGCATTTTTCGCCATCCCTTAGCGGTCGGAACAAATCCAAACCCCTCTGAACCCACCACCGCGTTGGAGTGAACCACGCAATGGTTGGCTAAGCGCACTCCGGGGTGAAGCACTGCATTGGCATGCAATTCGCACGACTGACCGACCCTCACATCGCCATAAATCACCACACCGGCATGAATGGTGCTGTTGGCACTAATGCGTGTGTCGTCGCCGATGCAAACGTGAGGGCCAATCGAGACCCCAGCATCGATCTGGACCCTGTCACCGATCACCGCAGAAGGATGAATAGTTGCTTCTGTTCTGGGCCGAGGATGCAAGCGCTCGAGGGCTTCTGCGAAGGCCAACCGAGGATCACGCATCACAGCCCAAGCCAGACCACGCTGCTCTGCCATGGCCTTGAGGTCATCCTGATTAGGAATCAAAACGGCGCCAACATGACTGGTTTCTAAGCTCTGAATAAGAGCGTTGCCCTTTTCGAGGAAGCTGAGTTGATCGGCACCGGCTGTCTCCAAAGATGCAGCACCACGGAGCTCAGGATCGCTGCTGAGCTGATGCTCCAGCAGACCTGCCTCTCCGTCCTGAAGGACGGCGATTAACTGGCTGAAACGCATGGATTCAGGGGTCTGGTTGGCGGATCGTAGGCGTGCTCAGGACAAGTACGTCGCGATGCACCACAACAGGCGAGCCCCCTTGCCGATCGGTCCGCGCTGGCTCTTTGACGAGACGTAGAAGCGCCTCACTACTCAGGGAGCTCAAGCCACGGGCCACTTCATGGCCTTCCTGATCAAGAATCCGCACGGGTTGATTGGCCTGAAACTCTCCGGTGATGTCCGTAATCCCAACCAAAAGTAAGGAGGCACCGTTGTCGCACAACGCTTGGCATGCACCACCATCAATCTTCAGGCTGCCTTGGGGTTGCAACGCATGAGCCAGCCAGCTTTTTCGATGGGCAATGGGCTGGGGGTGGGGATGAAAAACCGTGCCTCCACGCCCCCCAGCCAACATGGTTTCAAGGGTGTGCTGATCACGACCATCCGCCAGATGCACGGTGATTCCGCTCGCGGTGGCAATCCGAGCGGCCGCTAGTTTGGTGGTCATACCGCCGGTTCCCCAACGACCTCCATCTCCTGCGCCCTGTTCAAGGGCCTGCAATTCTGCTGGGTGATGCACGTCCGAAATTGGGCGAGCCGAGGCATCACTGCGTGGATCAGCTGAATAGAGGCGGTCGATATCGGTCAGAAGAATCAGAACATCCGCATCAATCGCTGCTGCCACCAAGGCTGAGAGCGTGTCGTTATCGCCAAAACGCAACTCAGCAGAAGAGACCGTGTCATTTTCATTGATGACGGGCAAAACCTTCCATTCCATCAACTGATGCAAGGTTGCAGAAGCGTTGTGATAGCTCCGACTGTCAGCCAAGTCAGATCGGGTGAGAAGAACCTGCGCTACGGGGATGCCATGGACTCCCATCGCTTCTTCGTATAGAGCCATCAGATGGCCTTGACCGATCGCCGCCGCAGCTTGAAGACCGCGCAACGTAGAAGGCCTGGCCTTCAGGCCTAAGCGCTGACATCCGAGTCCAACAGCCCCACTCGTGACTAAAACAACACGGTCGCCTCGATGAAGACATTGGGCGAGATTCAGACACAAAGCTGAGATGGCATCAGCAGTGCTGCGAAGTTCAGTGCTGCGCAACAAACTGGTCCCAACCTTCACGACCCGCAGGCTCATGCCTGGCCGGCTCCAAGCCATCGAGCGAGTCGTCG
This sequence comes from Synechococcus sp. ChBW.bin.23, assembly GCA_037620855.1. Taxonomy (GTDB): domain Bacteria; phylum Cyanobacteriota; class Cyanobacteriia; order PCC-6307; family Cyanobiaceae; genus Synechococcus_C. The sequence goes on from JASJLK010000007.1 coordinate 19,185, forward strand.
CTCCAACACTTGAACACGATCGTGACGACAAGGCGTTCCGTCTGCACTTAGAGGTCTCACCAAAACGGTGTAGAGACCAAGCCGGTTTCCTGCAAGAACATCCGTAAACACACGATCACCAACCATTGCGATCTGCTCTGGCTTGAGATCCAGGCTCTCCATCACCCGTCGGATAGCACCGCGACGCGGTTTAGCGGCTGAGCTGGTGAACCCAATCCCAAGCTGCTCAGCCACAGCCCCAATCCGCTCGCGGGAAGGATTGTTACTGATCAAATAAAGATGCGTATGACGTTGAGCCGATTGGGCCCAGCGAAGGACAGAGGCAGGCAAAGCAACATCGCGTCCTGGAAGAAGGGTGCGATCAACGTCAAGCAATAAGGCCTTGATACCTCTGCCAAGCAAGGGTTCTAACGGAAGATTGGCCAGGGTTAAGCCTGGATCCCAATCAGGTCGCAACCAATCACGACGCATCACTCGGAGAGCTCACGCTCATCAAGCTCAGCCTCGATTCGAGGTTGAATTTGATCAAACTCATCCCCTTCCACCAAAACTGCAGTGCCATCAACCATTCGGGCCACAACAAAGAAGGGATCTAAGGGGATGTAAAGCCCGTATTCCAATTCATCGACCAAAAAACTCACCAGCAATTCATAGGTCTCCGATTCATCGTCACCCGCCTCGTCCTCATCGAGATCTTCAGGATCGGGCTCATCGAGCTCACCATTCACCGTGAGGGTGACCGCGGAGCGCACAAGGATGAGGTCATGCTCTTGAAGAACTACATCAGCCACCGAAAGGATCGGTTCATTGCTTGTGATGCTGTCGATCACTTCAGGCTCATCTCCATCCTTCAACCTGAACAAGCAGACAGGAGTATCGACAGGGGTCAGTAACGCGTAATCCTGACCATCAAGGGGTATGAGCTGCTCTAGAAAACAAAGAAGATCACGGCCATCACTGTCTTTAACCAGCAGCGTTGGCACGTCTCCGCTGTTGTTCGGCCCGCTAGAACTCATCGCTCAAGAATCAATACCTTCAGGATCCTTCATCGCCGTCCGTCTTGCTAGCAGACGGGGTCGCCATGTCGACCGGTTGGGGCTCTGGCCCATCAGCAAGCCATTGCTCAAGCAATAGCAAAGCGGCTGCACTATCAAGTCTGCCGCTTCGATCGCCTTGCAAGCCATAACGTTCGGCCGCGGCCCAACTACTGCTGTGTTCATTCACGAGTGCCAAAGGCAGCTTTAAAGCCACGGCCAAGCGCTGGCCATATCGCTGGCAATGGGCCGCTTGCTCTGTGAATTGACCTTCTGCATCAAGGGGTAGACCCACAACCAGACCCTGCACTCGACGGGTCAGGCAAACCTGTTCCAAATGCCCAAGGTCTTGCTTTAACGCTCTGCGTAAAAGAGCGGGGAGGGGACTCACCGTGATGCCCAGGGCATCACACCCTGCCAAGCCGATACGCTTGCGCCCCACATCCAGGCTCAACATGGAACGGGGAGATGGACTCACGATGAGCGCTCTCGAGCCAGGGTTGGCGTGGGCAAGGGCGGCTGCTGTGGCTGGAGACGACCCAGCATCGATTCCAGAGGACGGATACCACTGAGCTCTCGACTGCCAAGTTTGCGCCAGAGACTACGGCCCAGGACGAGCTGGGTTTGCTGCGACTGGAATCCACAACGCTGAACGATGGCCTGGAGACGGGCATCATCCTCATCGACAAGGAGTTCAGGGGTTGGGTGAAGTCGGGACAAGCGAGCCAAAGCGGGAGGCAAGGCATCCTTGAGACGGTCATCCCAAGCCAAACCTCGCAACAGTTCAAGCCTTGGTCTGGCAAAGCCAGAGGGTCTGGCTACAAGTCCTGCAATCACCTGATTTTGATAAGAATCGGTCCGCTCTAAGAGGCCGCAACCCTTCGAGCGTTGATCGACAAGGTCTTGCCATTGTCGATCAAGAATTTGGCGATGATGCGTTGAACAACAGGCTTGCTCAAGAGCGAGCAATTGTCTTGCGGTGCTGTTGTCGAGAGCGCTCCAACGACAATGAGGTGGCATCTCGGAGGTTGGTGTCCCTGAGAGGGAGGACGGATCAAGACGCCAAACCCCAAATCTCCTGAGCGGTTGAAATCCCAGTTCACGGACCAAATCAAGCTGGTCTTGATCGTTGCTATCGCAGCGAATCAACCAACTCTGGGAACGGGCGATCCCATCGCTTAGTGCTTCATGAAGCAACGTCCGAATCACGGAAATTCTGCTCGTAACCTCTGGTTCTTGCCGCTCCTCTAGTTCGAGTTGCCAACAGCTGCTACGGCGGTTCAGAGAGCGCAAAACCACAAGAGAGAGCAATCGATCAGCTCTTGTTTCGTCTTGCTCCAGAGAGACAAGGACCCTCAGCTTGCGGAGCAGCCAGGTCTGGAGAATCAAGGCTTGCGGTTGATCGGCCCATTGGTTCGATGAACTGATCTGAGCAGACGTCAACAGCAATGGCAAATGGGCTGCGTTGAGAGCTTCCACCCGAGGAGAGCTACCGGATGCTTGATCCACATCGCGTCCGCTGTAGATCATTAATGTATCGCTCACCTCGAGCAGTCGAGTATTTAGGCAGGTCGAACCAACACAAGGGGGGTCCGCTCGTTGGCATTGCCTGCAGGATTTGGCTTCAAGGCACGGTGAAGCAACGCTTCATCGCAGCCACGACTGGAAGCCAGCACTTTGACCCGACCTAGATCATTGACATCAACGATCGCCACCGAAACACCAAGAGTCTCAGCGGCAGTATTGCAAAGCTCTGCTGGAGAGTCCGGACCAAGAACGATGGTTTGGTCATAAGGAGGTGTAGTGCCAGTGATGTCGTCAATCAGTCGTGCTTGGTCACCAGCCAGTCGGTAAAACCAACCCTTTTGATCCACGAGTTTCAAAACGAACCCCACACTCCAAGCGACCAGAACGCGTGTAGGGCCAACCTGATCGATCAATGTTTGAAGGCCACAGGCTGTTGCCAGGCTGCTAGTGGGATGGAACACACGACACAGCAAACGGGCAATCCAACTTGGCTGGACAGTGGAGGGATGAGCGTATCGGCCCTGAATAACAGCAACAGGAGTTTCCCCAATCGTGAGGACATCTCCAGGCTGAATCAGTCCACCTGCGTAGTGCCTCAGCACGTCAACCGTGTCATCTAAGGGACCCAGCAAATGCGTTTTGATTGGCAAAACCGCGCACCCATCTCCCTGGCGGAATGAAGCATCAGCAAGCTGGAGCGGTTCGGGTTGACGGGTTGGAACAACTATCCCTTGACGGCGATGTAAGCGGCCAAACGGCCCGTAATTCACCCAGTGCACATCAACCCAAACGCTGTCGACTCGATCGTTGATCACGACCTCTTGATCCGAACTGAATGTGAGTTGCACCTTCACCTGAGTGCTCTTACGGCCTTTCACGATGTAAGCGGCCCAATATCCATCAGGGCGGGCCTCATCATCAGGGTGATGCGGTGTGATTTTCGTTTGGACGTTGACGGAACTCAGGTCGCTATTCCCGAGCAATGTGGGTTCTACTCCAAGCTCTGGCACCATTACTTCCATGCGCTGATGCAGATTAGTAATCGTCAACCAACCCTCAAGAACGAGGTTATTTGGCGTGTTTTGCACTTGCCAATCGTGGGCGCGTAATTGAAGGGGTGACGAAGGCCTGAGCCTGTGCCGCGCCTCAATCCAAAGCACACCGATGCCGAGCAGGAGCAAGATCAGCAGCAGCGTGCACATAGAAAAACGGTCAGCAGACCGGAAACAATCAAGCAGCGTAAAGCGTTCCGGTGGATTGATCAGCGCGACATCACTTCTGTATTGAGCTCGTTGAAACTGATTGTGATGCTGCCCTGGGCAGGTGCCTCAATTCCAGTGGCTGCGCTGATGGCAGCATTAATGGCTTCAAGAGGAACCTGTCCGTCCTCATCGAGCAGAACTGTGCCCTCGCTATCGATTACGACGACCTGCGGAATCGTGCCATGCCAGTAGGTCGCTGGATCGGATGGGTCTTGGCTGTCATCCCCCTGAAAGGCATCGGTGGTGAAGGGCAACAGTTCCACATCACGCCCCCACAAACGCTGCAGTTCAGACACAACAGGCGCAAAAATCTTGCTGGTACTGCTGTCATCCAAGTAGAAGACGATCACGATGGTTCGTTCTTTGTCTAAAGCGTCCTTCAGGGTTGTAGCGGGTGGGACCAGCGATCCATTGCCTGCGTACAACGCAAAAATATTGCCGTCGTAACTATCGGTGTCCCTGGCTGCCTCGGCTGGACTTGCAATCAACAGCAAGCACAATCCCGCAGCGAATAGAGAACGCAGAACCGGGCGCATGATGCTGAGCAAAGGCATGGTGCTGAACAGTGGATGCAGCATTCTGACCGCTTGGATCAGCTGCGGTTGAAGCTGCGGCCCATCCCTTGAGCGATACCTCGACCCACCAGTCCGATCGCTCGACCAATCACTTGGGTAAGAACCACCGCCAACAGATCACCCAATCTGCGGACGAGCAGTTGAACCTGAGGAGCCAAGGCATCCCGCGCTTCTAGCAAAAGAGCAACCTGTTGCTGCCACCAGCCAAGACGACGCAACTCTTCGTCTCTGGGTTCCATTAGCAGCAGCGGTGAGATCGTTCCGTCGTTGAGCTGATACAACAACCGCTGGCTTTCGTACAGGCGAATCGGACGTTGAATCCAGGATTGCCAGCGAGACTGGGTGTTGAGTTGATTGCGAAGGCGTTCCAGCTCTCGGGTGGAAATCAAGTGTTGATCCAATAAGTAACGTCTTAAATCAGGCCAATCTCCGCAAACGCCAAGAAGCTCAGAACCAATCAGTTCGGCTGTGCGCACCAACCAATTGCTCACCAACGTTTCGAGCTGCAGCAACGCGCGCGGGTCATCGGCAGGCAGCAGCTGCCCATCGACCAAAACGGGCTGGTCCTCAAGAAAAGGAGCAAGCATCCGCTTTGGATTCGGCAGTTCCTCATCGATGTCTTCGAGCTCTGTGTTGAGAAGCAGGTGATCAGCCACGCCGATTAGCTCCTCTCCCATGGGAAGGCGCACGTAATGGCCCGCCATCGTGCACAAAGCCTGCCTACGTAATTCCGGTTGCAAAGCCTGCCAGTGCTCCGAGAGCACGCGATCTGATCGCTTTTCGGCTGAAGCCTGCTGTTCCAAGCGCAACCTTTGCAGCACGGCATTGAGCTGTCGCAACAGGGCAAGCAAGAGCTCGCGGCGTCGCTCAGGGTGGAGACCTTCAATCGCCAGCATCTGACCGGTGGCGTTGCTTAAACCTCCCGTCACCGCCATTTCAAGGCGCTGATGAATGGCATCCCACACCGCAGCTCCATTTCTCTCTTTTAACTGAATCGACGTTCCTGACGGTTCATTGAAGGGAGAAGATTGCTGGAGAGGAAGAGCACCTTCAAGCCCTAATTGCAATGGACCCCAAAGCCAAAGCAACAGCTGACGGGCACTGCACAATTCACGACAGCGACCCACCAGCATGAATCGCAACATCGGATTCTCTGGCGGTGGGTTCAACAGGACCTCGATCATGCGCAGGTCGTGATTGATTTGCTGAAGCCCAGTCATCAACAACCAGGGACCCAGCCCTGGTGACTGAAACGATCCAAACGTCTCGGACGATGCATGCGGCGTCAGTTCGACCACCCTGCCCCCAGATAGCAGCGTTTCAATGCTCTGCTGCAATTGCGCGAGATCAGGATCTTGAAGCAATCCCGCGCAATCCAAGGAAAGAAGCTCTGTGGGATCGCAAGGAAGCTTCGCAGGAAGCAACAGCAACAGAGGAGCTGCTCCCCAACGGCTTTGAAGTTTCAAAACCTCAAGCTGGAGCAGTGCCGGCGATGCAATCGTTTCGATGGACCAAATCACAAGATCAGGTTGTCCATCCAGCTGATTCGTAGAAACAGATATCTCTAACTCTTTATTGCCAGCTAGCCCCGACAAAAGAGATTCAGCAAGCAAATTCCTTGCGATAAGCAAAATCTTGTTTGGAATCCCGTTCACCGCTGTAATCTGTCCCTCATGAATGATCGCAGGGAATTGGTGAAGGAGCAAATGCTCCAGCACGAATCATCGGTTGCCGTCTAACGCTGTTGGACGTCCACTGAGTTGAAGGGTGTAGGTCTCAATTGTGTAGCCAGTGCGATCTTCGATTTCCCGCACGAGTTCATCAGGCAGTTGAACATCGAGGTCCTCGATTCGTCCGCTCTCGAGACAGGTGAGATGACTATGGGGGTCACTTCGATAGCCATAAAGACGACCACTCGCCCGATCCAGACATTCGATCACGCCAGCTCTCTGGAGAGCTTCGAGATTTTGGTACACCGATGTATGGCCAATCCGTCGCCCCTGATCATTCAATTTTTCAAAAATATCCCGCGCGCTCAAATGGCTGGCTTCAGTCCAAAGCAGATCAAGAACCATCCGCCTCTGCTGACTCAAGCGCATCCCAAGTCTTCGGCACAACTCAAAAGTGGCTTGGAGTCCACTGGAAGCAGTAGACAAATCCGAACTTAGATGGGTGCTACTGACCGCCGCTAATGCAATTTTATTAATGACATCTTAAAACCCTATTCAAGACTGCGTTGCTCTCAAGCAGACGCCAGGGCTCCAATCAATCCAATTCGTCTCAAGCGATCGTGCGGCACTGATCACTTAGAGGGTCTTGCAGACGGCCCTCCGCCATCGCCTGGATGGCTTCATGCAAGTCGACGCGACCGTCGTAGAGCGCTCGACCTACGATCACTGCTTCCACACCCAGTGGTTCCAGGGTGAGTAGCGAAAGCAGATCTGCCATGCAACCCACGCCTCCAGAGGCGATCAAAGGGACCTCACTTGCTTGAGCCATGGCGCGCAAGGCTTCGAGATTCGGCCCAGCCAGCGTGCCATCGGTAGCGATATCAGTGCTGATGATGGCCGCGATCCCCGCGGCACTGAACCGCTGAGCCAAAGCCGTGGCTTTCACGGTGCTCTCCTCAACCCATCCACGCGTGGCGACAAAACCGTTGCGTGCATCGATGCCCACCACAATTTTGTGGGGATGACGGCTGGCGAGCTCCATCACCAACTCGGGGTTCTCAATCGCCACGGTGCCGAGAATGACTCGATCCAGTCCACTGCTGAGCAGCTCTTCAGCCCTCTCCAACGACCGCACTCCGCCACCCAGTTGCACGGGAATGGATAGCTCTTTGGCAATCAAGCGCACCGCTTGATCATTGATGGGCTCACCGCTTCGCGCACCATCGAGATCCACCAGATGAAGTCGGGTTGCACCCTGTTTGACCCACTGTTGAGCCTGCGCCAGTGGGTCGTCGCTAAAGCGAGTGACCTGGTCGTAGTCGCCCTGATGCAAACGAACACAGCTGCCCTGCAAGAGGTCAATGGCGGGAATGATCTCCATGACGCCGGTGGCACGTTTCGCACTCCCCATCCTGCAGGCCGGGGGGCAAGCGTGAGATCTGCTGTTGAATTGCCGCGCTTCAATGGCTGGGTTGAGCGCCTTGCTAATGAAGATTCTCGTAATGGGTGGCACCCGCTTTGTTGGTAAGCCATTGGTGGCAAGGCTTCAAGACCAGGGGCATGCACTCACCCTGTTCACACGAGGTCGACTTCCCTCACCCGAAGGAGTGGAGTCAATCCAAGGAGATCGCAGCGTTGATGCCGATCTCGACCAACTCAAGGGACGTGACTTTGAGGTGATCATCGACAGCTCAGGGCGCACTTTGGACGACAGTCGTCGCGTCTTAGCGGTGACGGGCACCCCGACGCATCGCTTTTTGTATGTGAGTTCTGCTGGGGTCTATGCCGCCTCAACGCAGTGGCCGTTGGATGAAACAGCTGCGATCGATCCCGCCAGTCGACATTCAGGCAAGGCCGACACCGAACAATGGCTACAAGAGCAGGGGATTCCCTTCACCAGCTTCCGTCCCACATACATCGTGGGACCTGGGAATTACAACCCAGTAGAGCGCTGGTTCTTTGACCGAATCGTGAATGACCGACCGATTCCCCTTCCAGGATCCGGTGAGACCATCACCCAGATCGGCCACGCTGAAGACCTAGCTGAGGCCATGGCTCGCTCGCTTGAGGTGGATGCCGCTAGCAATCGGATCTACAACTGCAGCGCAAGCCTGGGCATCACCTTCCGTGGCTTGATCGAGGCGGCAGCTGTGGCCTGTGGCCGAGACCCCAAGGGATTGGATTTACGACCATTTGACCCCAGTGGACTGGATCCCAAAGCTCGCAAGGCCTTTCCTCTGAGGCTCAGTCACTTTTTAACCGACACCACCCGCGTTAGGCGAGAACTGGCATGGGAACCACGGTTTGATGCCTCTTCCTCCCTCGTTGACAGTTATCAACGGGAGTACAAAGGCCAACCCACATCCGATCCTGACTTCAGCGCTGATCGGGCTCTGATCGGCGAGGCTTGAGATAGCCCCAGGCTGACCACAACGCCAAAAATAACGAAGGCCAAAACAAACCCACACCAACCCCTCGTAAATCCTGAACCAGTGCTGGATTACCCCATAGAGGGGGCCAAAGCATGAGCGCAAGGCTGAGAAATTGGAGAATTGTTTTGGCTTTTCCTACAGCGGAGGCTGGTGCCCCATCACTACTGCCACCACGCCAGCCCGAGATCAGTAATTCACGGGCGAGCAACAACCAGACAGCCCAAACCGGAAGGATTCCCTCTGACGCCAACCAGATCAGAGGAGCACTGATCAACAACTTGTCAGCGAGAGGGTCCAGCCGTGCTCCCCATGTGCTGCCTCCACCGGCACGTCTCGCCAACCAGCCATCCGCTGCATCGCTCCAGCCTCCAATCAGCAATAACCACCAAGCCAACGCGTCGTAATGCGTCGCCAAGGCGAGAAGAAGCGGGAGTCCCATCAGGGCTCGAACCAGGGTGAGTCGATCAGCCCAGAGGCGCCAGGGAGAGATCAAGGCTCAGAATGCATTGAGATGCGTGGATTCCATGGTGCTTCAGCAGACGGTCAAAGAGGTAATGTCATCGCCCGTATTGACTGTGACACCAGAAACTGCATTAAAAGATGCCGTGAGTCTGCTGAGCGATCACCACATCAGTGGACTGCCAGTGGTGGATCAGAACGGAATTCTGATCGGTGAGCTCACAGAGCAAGACCTCATGGTCCGTGAAAGCGGAGTTGATGCTGGCCCTTACGTGATGCTGTTGGACAGCGTGATTTATCTGAAGAATCCCCTCAACTGGGACAAGCAGGTTCATCAAGTGCTGGGCACCACGGTGGCCGATCTGATGGGACGTGACCTCCACAGCTGCACAGAGAGTCTCCCTCTCCCCAAAGCTGCATCGCTGCTGCATGAACGCAGCACCCAGCGACTGATCGTGGTGGACGACAACAAACACCCCGTTGGTGTTTTGACACGGGGTGACATCGTCCGAGCCTTGGCCTCAGGACAGCCTTAGCGAGAAGCGAGTGGAGTGATTCGAATCGCTACTGGCTTGATGAAACGGAACTCCACCAGATCCCCGAGAGCTAGTTCATCGAAAACCATTCCAGGCATTCGTTTGCTGACGTCGAGATTGTGAACATTCCCGAATGGCCCGCGAAGACTCAAAGTGCGATCGGTTCGCGAGATCCTCACCACCTCGGCGCTGCCCGTAGCCATTGCCACACGAGTGCCCTTCGGAACAGGTCCAAAATCTGCAGCAATTTCAACATCCTGGCGCTCAAAACTGAGGGCTTTATTGGTGGCAGGGCGCAGGTCAACCACCAACCCATCCAGGATGTCCAATGCAATCTCTGTTCCTGGACGCAACTTCAAGCTATTGAGATCAACAGCTGAAGTCACAAGAATGTTGTGTCCTTCTGGCCCTTCAATTTCCAGCACCTTCTGATCGGGAAGAAGGCGGGTCACGATTGCGTGGAGATGGGTGATCTCAAACGACTCCAGAAGTTCCGCTTTCAGGGTGATTCCAGACCGCAGCAGATCGGCCTCTAAGGGAGCCGTTAAAGCAGATGAGCGGCTTGCAGAGCTCGATAGTTTGTGAACGTCAACAGCGATCGGCTGCACCAATCGGAAATCAACGAACTCGCCTACTTTCAAATCCTCAAGAGGATTATTCTCTGGCGTCACTAAAACGTCGAGATTATTGATGCCTCCAAACGGACCCATCAAGCTCAGGCTTCCATCCTGACGATCCAGCTTGACCACCCTTCCCGTTCCTGAGGCAAGGGCGACGCGCATTCCTTTCTTCAACCTCCCCATATCACTGGGAAGGATGATGTCTTCACGACTGAAGCTCAGATCTTGATCTTGGCTGGGCTCAAGATCGATCAACAATCCGTCGAGAACGGAGAGACTTACCTCATCCCCAGGTTCTAAGCCAAGAGGCGCTAGATCCAGACCAACCGTATAGATCTGGGTGTGCCCCTCTGGATCAACAATTTCGATCACTTTTTCTTTGGTCAGAGCCTCGCTAACGGTGCCTGTGAGCTCCGTCACCTCAAAACCAGCCAGTTGCTCTTCATTGAATCCAGCAAGAGCACGCTGAGGGCAGATCACAGCTGAGGCCAGCAAGGTGAAGATCAGCAGCACTCGGCCATGGAGTTGTTGACGGGTCTTCTGGCGCGATGTGCGGACCATTAGTTGTTGATCAAACGTGCAGAGACGGTAGCTCCCTATTTTGATGAGTCAAAATAGGGACAGTTTTGCGTGCGGCGCATGTCAAGTTCATGGATGCGCCGAGTGGCGCTTTGCATCGGTATGGCTGTTGTTGCTTCAGCGTCGCAGCTGCCAGTCCGCGCTGAGAAGACGATCGAAATTAGCTTGAAGAATCGCTATTTGAAGCTGCTGGATTCCGGGATTGTTGTCGCTCGCTATCCCGTAGCGATTGGAGCTCCTGAATCACCCACGCCAGCAGGCAGCTACGAGATCACCCGCATGGAAGATGCGCCGATCTATCACAAGAAAGGAAAGGTCATCGCACCAGGTCCCAAGAATCCTGTTGGGGTGCGTTACATGGCCTACTTCCAGCTTGGATCTGGTGAATACGCCATCCACGGAACAGCCTGGCCCAACTGGGTGAATCTCAGAGCTGCTGTCAGTCTTGGCTGCATTCGCATGCTCAACAAAGACGTGATCAGCCTGTTCAATCAAGTGAACGTCGGAACTCCCGTCGTTTTGACATCCAAATAATCCCACCATCAAGCCATGCGTTTAAATCCACTGCTCTTGGTTGCGATTTCAGCTTGCATCGCCGCCCCGTCTCTATCTCAAAGCTCATCGAGCCGAGAGATACCAGAGCAACAATTTTTAGATCAAGTTGAAGCCCCTGGACATGTGCTGATTTCAGCCCGTGGTGCTGACGCGGTCAACGCCGAGGCCCGGCGCAAAGGACTCAAGTTTCCTGCTGTGGGCTATTGGTCTCCCGACAATGTGTGTTTCAGCAATCCACCCAAGGGAGATTGCAATGGATTGTTCACCCGTTGAGGCGCATCTAAAGAACGATCAGGGCAAAGGTGGAGGCGGGAGCACTGGTGGAGGCGGTGCTCCATAGATGATGCTTTTTTCGTCATCCGCTGACGACAACGATTCCGGTTCGTCAAGTCCAGGGGTTGGAGAGATGGGCTCAGGCCAAGCTTCAGGATCTTCCGGAAGGATCTGATCCTCCTGAAGCAAAACGGGTGGCGGTAGATCCGGAGGTAAATCGAAATCCCATTGCTGAATCTCGGCATCTGAGTTGAACATGTCGTCCGGATCGCTATCAACGTCGGACCGTTCTCGAAGAACGAGTGGGTCAGCGGTAATCGGAGGTTCCCGCAGCGGTTGCCTCGTCGGAGCTGTTTCGGTAACGGGAGTGGTCTGGTTGTAATCGAGGCGTGGTGTGGGCTTTGGCGCCCAGATCATGCGCGCAATCGGCTCAACACCCTGCTCCATCACACGGTTCAAACCAGCCAAAGCACGATCCATCAGCTGCCCTCCGTAGAAGAACGCGCAGTCCGATGCACCATCACAGCTCTGGCTGATCTCGATGCGTCTGGTCAAATCAGCGATCAACCCTCCTTCCAGTCGGACACGACGCGCACTCAGTCGGAGTAGGTAGGGAACATGCACAAAACTGGTGGCACCACCACTAATCCAGTTGGCATCTTCTTCTGTGAAACCTTTCACTCCAGGAATAATTAGTCGACTCTTCGAGGCGTGATCTGGCATGTAGGCCGCCACAAGACCCCGCCGACGTGCCAGATCCTTTGTTTGCTCGAGAGTAAGACCGTCTTTGCTCATCAACATTTCGATGCGGCCATCAGCCTTCAAGCCGTAAACCATGCGGATGCGTGGCAAGTAATAACGAATCCGTTGGCCCATGCTGATGCTGTAAGCCCCCTTGTAGCTCTCAGGTGGCTCCTCCAGGTCGTTGTAGATGCTGTGCAGACCACCCACAAACATGTCGTAGGTCTTGGCCCGATCGGGAGTTAACTCTCCATATCCGAAATCAACGGTGCCATCCTTGAGGATGCCAATGAAGGCGCGTTGTCTTGAGGCCGTTCGATTGCGTCCGCGCCAAACCTTGCTGCCGAGTTTTAAATCACCTAATGGAACGGTGATTTCCTGTCCAAACTCATCAATATGCCGCTCATACATCGGTCCAGAGACGTAGGCGAGCGCGGCAGTGTCATCAAAGGCATCCTGCTCACGATCCCAGCCTTCAAGGAGGCCTAGCCGCACATCACGTGGGTTGAAATCGAGGGCATAGACCTCATCGTCGGGTTGGTAAGCAAAAGGCCCCGCCACAGAGTTGGCAGTTTGAATCTGTTCAAGCTCTGATGAGATCTTGCTTTTTTCGGGAGTTCCAGGCGCAAGAGCAATCAGACCCGTGAAGACCGTTATGGGGATCACCACGATCAGCCAACGCTTGCGCCAGAAGCTGGAACGCTGGGGAACGGACTTGGGCTTACGTCTCTTCTTGTGAGCGGAGATGTCTGCAGCAGAAGCTGAAGTGCGATTTCGAATCACCGGACCAGCCTTTTTTTTCGAATTCGGGATTCGGGGTTCTGCCAAGGAACAATGGTGCCCTCAGCCACCAACCATTTGCGGTAAAGCTGACCGCATTCATGCCCTCCCGTCAACTCACCAAAGGCTGGAATCAACAATCTTTCCTCCATAGCGTCGTAGGCAAAGCACGGAAGACGAAGGCGATCACCACCAGAGCTGAGGCTGGCAACAGGGTGAATGTGGCCGCAGACGTTGAGCAAACGAGCTTGTTTGCTGCAAAAGTCGGGTGAAGAAGAGTGAGAATCCTCAGGTTCATGGCTGAGCCAAAGTTGTCCGAGTCGATAACTCGGTTGCTGAGGCAGACCCAACATGCGGCAGTGACGATCATGGTTTCCTCCAACCAGGGTGATGGGGCAACCCGCGAGCTCAGGAAGTGCCTCCAAGGTCTCGCGAAGGGTCTCGGTCAAACCGAGGGGACCATGGACCAGATCACCGAGAATGATCAGAGTCTTGGGCTGAACGCGCGCGCAAAGATCAAACAACGGATTGAATGTGCCGCGATCCCCATCACTCGGCAAAGGGATGCCATGAGCTTGAAACACCTCAGCTTTGCCCAAATGCAGGTCAGCAATCAGGAGCTCACGGCCTTTAGGACGCCAGAGAGCCTTTTCTGGAAGAAATTCGAGTCGCTCCTGCCCCCAAGTCCAGGGCAGGCCATAACCATCGCGCCGAGGATCAGCGCTTGTTGAAGGGATCAACTCTGAACTCAAAAGGTGCTGCCCCCGCTAATGCCTGACGGCCATAGACCGATGAAGGACAAGCCAACAGTTTGATTGCAGTTATCACACATACGTTGCTTGGAGAGCTCACTCAAGACAGACGTGATGAGAGTCTTTGACGTAAGACGCGTTGGAACGATGACCCTTGCATTGCTACTTGCACTCCTTGGATCGCTGATCGGCATGGGTTTCATTATTCGCCGCCTCGAAAAGGGCTAATCAAGAAGAGGTTGTCGTGATACGTACGCTTGTACTGGCTGGAATCGTTCTGATTTCACTACCAATTCGGACAGT
>JASJLK010000008.1:0-30854 GCA_037620855.1 Synechococcus sp. ChBW.bin.23
GCCTTGATTGGTGGAATCTGGGTACCTGTCGTTTACGAGACCGTGCGCACTCAGACCAGGCCGGTGCTGGGGTGGAGTCTTGAATCAGCAGCGCAGACCAGCTTCAAGGGCTCCTCACATTTACGTGGCCATCGCGGCAAAGCGCGCGACAAGTTCGGCCGGCTGATGACAGAGAGCCCTGATGTGGAGCGTCGCCGGTGGACACCCACTCTTGATGTGCAGGTATTGGCTCAGCTCGATCGAATTTCGGCCGAGACCGGTGAGCACCGCAACGAGATTGTGGAGCGGCTGATCTTGGATCCACAGATGCCTCGAGGTGGCTGCAACCGGGCGGTGAATCCGGAGGAGCTCTCCGAGGTGGTGGTGCGTCTGTGCAAACAACACGGTCGTGCCTGGCCATGGGGGATGGCCGGTGCTTTGGCGCAGCGGGCCGGGATCACGGCACAAGCTGTCGCGGGTCGCAAACGCACCGTGCTCAAACAGCTCGAGATGGAGGGCGGCAAGCTGAAAACGTGATTCTGATGACCGAGAACGCTGCCCACCTGCGCCAAGAGCTGATTGAGCGTGCGCTGAACTGAAACTCAATCGGCGGGGAACCAACCGGGATAGTTCTGGATCGTCCGCCCAACCGCTTTGGACCATCTGTATTGGGTGTAAATGAAATCGTCTGCGCCAGAGGGGGTGCTTCGAATTGGCATCCATGAGCTGGATGCACCTCCAACCAATTCATTGGTGCACTCGATGACGAAGCGCCAGTCTTCGTGTGGATGGACTTCATCCATTGGCCACTCGTGCTGTGCCCATTCGAAGTTTTCGCGGTATCACGGATCGTCTTCGCTGAGTAATGCCGACTCGATGTCAGCAGGCATCCAATTTGTAGACATAAGAAAAGAGCTCTGCTGTGCAGGGGAGAAATTGTTGATTCAAGGGCGGTGATATTGCGGTATGGCCGTGCTGGTTTGCGATGCTGCGTTTAGGCCATGCTGGCGAAAAATTAGCACAAAATCGTCTAGAAGGCTTGGTGCTACTGGCTTACTTATGTACGTACGTACATAAGCGGCTGGTATCTTTGACGCAGTGACAGTCCGACGAGGCCCACTCTGCTAATACAGACGAACTACACAGCAACTTGTTGTCAATCGACCATTCGCCACCGTTTCCGATCAAGCAAGGCGATCCACTTTTCCTATCAGTAATGGCAGGGATGACAGTGATCGTTCAGCACCTTCCCGCGGTGGGCCAACAATCAATCGAAGCCAAGTGGTGGATGGCCAATGTGATCCACGTTGATGGTGGCGCTAGGAACCCTCGGATTCCAACGATGTTCCAGGTGGCAGATGTAGATGACGGAGCCATCCGCTGGGTCAATGCCGACTTGGTGACCCACATCGTCCCGAGCGACTAGGGATCGGAGCTCGCCAATCCTGAAATTGCAGGAATGCCAGGTTGACCCGGTTCGAGCCGGGTGGGGTATCGCGAAACAAGTCGTTTCGCGTGTTCGGTCCCTTGGTGGATTTCACCGTCACGATCAAGTTGCTTGGCTGGCGATAGTTATTTCATCTTCATAGCTGCTTCAAATGTCTACTGAAATTCGTAACTGGGACGTCGTCGCCAAAGCAATGGAAGCTGCTGGTGCCACATCAAGCGAGATGTACGTCCGCGCCAAGGCGTTGGCATTAGGCAAGCTCGACCCAATGCCCACAAGCTCCCCTGCAGCTCCCTACAGCATTTCAGCTGTAGCTAGCTGATCACAACAAATCAAAGCCTCGCCCATGTGAGGCTCCCCTACTGAATCAAAGACATGACTAATTCAACTCAATCCCGATTCGGCTTCAGCAGCCTTGCTGAGACATGGAATGGTCGCTTAGCAATGATGGGCTTTGTCATTGGCTTGGGCACCGAACTGCTGACAGGCCAGGGAATTCTCAGTCAAATAGGTTTCTGAATCCTTTTGCTCGGGTCACTGTTGTAAGGAGATTTACAGAATGAACCAACAAGTGAATCAACTGATCAGGAGTTAGCAGCCGACTACAGCTGGACCATGAATACCCAATAAAACATGGGTGTATTCATGGTCTCTAAAGGTGATAAGGATTTGGCCTGAATGTGTATTGGCTACACCAGTCCACGGCTTCATTGGTGGCATAAAGAAATAGTGCTAATCGCAGATGATCGTTTGGGCAATACAGGCAATCTCGCCAAACTGCACCCATGTAGCAGCAGCAGCCTGATTACGCTAGACACAAAAAGAAGCTCAACGGTGAAGGCTGGCTGCTGAACAAGCAACAAGGGATGCTCATCCAGATCAAACCCGATGCAGCAACTGAGTAGGTGCAGTTCGTTTTGGTGAGCTTCTGTTGATTGTCAACACGGCTTGGGCAACCCGTCAGGGAGCAGCGGATGCTCTATCACCTAGGCATCGAGATGTGGATCAATCTGCAAAAGATCGGTTGGCAACGCTGCTCAGCTCCTAACTAAATCAACCATTTGGGGGATAGCTCAGCAGCGAAGACCACTCAGATGGGGGATTTGGAATCGTTCTGCTGCAGAGAAGGTCCAGGAGGGATGAAGAGATGACCTCTACACACCTTCCAAACATGAAACTCTCTTTTTAATACTTAACAATGCTGACAAATTGATTGGTCCAGGCTATGAAATGAGAAACAATATTGCAGTCATGTTGCGTACCTTCTTGCTTGCATCGGCGTTAACTTTGACAGGAGTCATGCCAATGCAAGCTGGCAATCATCACGGAGGCGGCCATCACGGCGGGGGGCATCACGGAGGCGGTTGGCATCACAATAATTGGGGTTGGTATCCAAATAGAAGAGCTGCCTGGGGAATTGCAGGCTTAGCAACTGGCGCCATAATCTCATCTGCAATTGCTAATTCTCGTGCCCAAAATTCTCCCACGATAGTTGTACCCGAAACTAATCGAAGGCTTAATTATGACCTTGATCAATCATCTCCGCAGCTTGGAAACGTTGATTTTACTTATACTATTAATGGTATAAGAGTGAATGCTCAAGCAGATTGTCAACAAGGTCTAATCAACGGCAATCAACCTGCAAGTGCAGCAGATGTGCATACACTGAACGCTGTCTGCCATACTGCAAGTATTTAGCCGGCATTGAGCCTCACAGCTAATTGCTATTGGCTATTATTTTAGATTTCACTGTGAACGCTAAGGGTCGGTATTGATCAAGAATATTTCTATTAAATGTCGTAGTTGCTTAAACAATAATGGTTTCTATAGACCCGCCACGAGCGGCACCTTATTGGCTAATTCCTTGGAAGGATACGCAATATGTGTATATTCACAAATTCTCAAGAAAAAAAGATTAACTTCTACGAGCATTTCTCTCGATTGCAAAAACAGAGAAGACCAAAAACTCTGCAAATTAAACTCACCACATCATTAAACCATAGACGAAGAATTCATTCAAAGATATCTGCGTCTTATGCTTAGACAAGTTTTAAATAATATTAGAATAATACTGCAGACGATAGATAGCATAAAGTCGCTAAAAAATAACGCTATTATGAGAGAGTTCTTGTCCTTGCTCGATTGAAACTTCGGTATTTGTCTTATTTTTTACGGTTACGATACCTGCTACGACTACACTAACAGCAAAGAAACCTAGAAATATTTTTGTATAACTTTTACAGGTATGATTATGTTCAATAATTTCTCGTCGCTGCTGTTTATCAAGCTGATGCCATGGCGTATGAGGCTTTTCCTTGTTTGCATGAGTAAACTCTGAAGTATGCATATGTGTTAGAGCGTGTTCTTTCCAAATAGATTTATTCATTGATTTAGTAAAATTTAGATAGGGATTTAAGAGTTAAGCACGAAATACTGATGTTGACTAAGGACTAAACACAACGAATCACTCGACTACGCTGCCAGAACTAGAGACAACAACTTATCGCTGACCTCATGGGCATCAGCCACTCAACCATTTGGAAGAAACTCAGCTAACCGACAGAACCAACCTTCTGTCACCTTCTGAACTTCCTGCCTGCGGGAACTTTTCCTTCATCACTGTCCGCGCCAGAGGGGACACTCACTCGGATGGGGGATTCGGATTCGATTCATTTCAGCGTTGGTGAATACATCGAGGGGCGACTCTCACACAATACCTGAATCAAATGAAACTTTCTGCTTTTGTCGCTATCGCTGCTGTTATCGGTGGTTCATTCTTAGTTCCTATTCCTGCCCAAGCTCTTACTGACACAGAAAAAGCAGCAACCGCCTATTGGAAAACCGCTTGTGACATTAAGCATGGGCATGTATCACGATCCAGAGGTGGAGAACAAGCAGAGGAATACATGAGGGAGATTGGGGTCAGCCCAAGAGTTGACTATGCAGATGCAAATGCCACGACAACCGCAGAAATGCTCGACAAGATGGCGGGAACTAATTGCTTTCAGTAGTTAATTCATTGTCGGGAAGCCTGAAGCCTTATAGCTGAGAGCAATACAAAACCCGAAATGGAAAAGTAGGGGGCGTTATGTGTCGCTATCGATCTCCCGACTGAATATTCACTAGCCCCGCCAGTTGCGGGAATTCTAGATTCTTGCTAGTAAAGAGTATTCAGCTTTTTCGGTTTTGTTAAATCAACGTGCAGCACTTGCAATTCTTGGCGGCTTCATTCTCGCGGGGCAGGTACATGCAAAGCCAATAAATAAGAATTTAAATCTTATGTCAGTTAATAATAAGGCAGAGATGAGAAGAGCCGTTTGTATGGATGCTGGCGCAACTTCAAAACTTCTGATAGCAAAGATGGCTGTAGTGAAGAATGTGAAAAGCGTAAAGTGTAAGATCGGTGAAGCTACAATTAGGTACAGAGAAGACGCCTCCGATCCAGGTCACGTGTTGGTTAATATCGACCCTCCTAATGGCAATAGCAAGGGTTTAGACTGTGACGGTAAAGCTGATATTGGACTTCATTATATTGGCTTAAACTGTTTAGAATCAAGTCTGGAATTCACTTCGCATTCTAAATAGCCGATTCAAATAGAATCGTCTATGCCTTTTGTTGTTGTGCCCCGCCACGAGCGAGGTTTTTGTTGCTTGATGAATAGCAGCAAAGCTGAAACTGCCTACTGCAGTAGGCAAAAGAAAACCCCGCCAAAGGCAGGGTTTCTCGGCTTCTGTTTGGGAGTGTTGCCTTGTTTCCACTCCGTGAAGAAGGCTTAGTCGCCTTCTTTTTTTATGCCTCGACTCATCCTTTCGAGTGAGTCGGTCTTAACCCGGTTGGGCTGATGGCAGCAAATAAGCGCCACAATCTTCCCGCTGCAGTTAATGCAGAAGAGGAGCCGCTGATCTAATCCCGATGGATCCGGAGGAATAGCTCAGCTGGTCATGCTTTCCTCAAGCTCGACATACTCCTCATCGCTGAGACCAGGGGTAACCGTCGCCGTGACGCCGAGCCCTTTGGTCCAGGGATAGGTGTGCTTCTGAACTGCAGCAAGGTTGTCGGCTTCCACCAGGAGCACGCCTCCACCGGTCTGAGGATGGATCTGACGCGCCAGCAGCTTGAAACCTGCAAATTCATCCATGGGCTTGCCGCTCTTGATGTAATCCACGATTGCTTTGGTGTAGTCCTCGCTGGTGGGATCGGGAGCGCACCACTGGATCATGAAACATGCCATCTAAAAGCCTTCAGAGATTGTCAAATCTTCGCCTTAGAAGCCGGATTCCAGTGGTATCAATCCGAACATCCGGCTGGCCTGCTGATCTGAAACTCATCCTTTCGAGTGAATGGGTCGTAACCCAATGGGCAATTTCGCCAAACTGCACTGATGTGGCAGCAGCAGCCTGATTGCGCCAGACACAAAGAGAAGCTCAACGGTGAAGGCTGGCTGCTAAACAGGCAAGAAGGGATGCTCTCTTGCCACAAGGTGATTCAGATCTTCCGGCCTTAACCCGTACAGCGCCATCAATCTCAGAGCGTTCTTCCAGCGCTGGCAGCGAACGTCATTGGGCAGGCTTTCGATCAGACGGATCAGTTCTGCATCGGTGGGTGTGGCAACGATGCGGCGATTGGGCTTGCTGCCCTTCATCTGCTTTGCAACCCGAGCGGTCACCGTCCAGCTTTCAGCTGGCAAACCATGGACCTCGATCGCTTAATCAAGGAATTTCGAAACCGCGTTGATGGCCACCTCTCTGCGGCGGGGATAGTCCTGCCATTTCTCAGCCACATGACTAAGAAGCTCCCTGGCATTAACGGGAGGTGCAGTGGAGCCCAATTGCTCAACCGTGAAAGCTAGAAATGGGCCGTAATTGTCCCTCCAAGTCTTTGGCTTAATTCCATTAGTGATCTGTAGATCAGCCTGGAATTTCTCGACCAATGAAGTCCAACGGCTTGGACTAGAAGGCGTGTTTGTTACCGCAACCGCTGGCGCCTGAACACGAGCCAAGGCATCACGCAATTCATATCCATTGCTCACCATCTGGTGGAGCTCTGTGATCAGAGCAACGGTCTCTGGAACCGTGTCGGCAGCCCATGCAAGCGGCAGCGTGATGGTTGAGGCGCTAGCACCACCTGCTCCAGAGCGAACACTCAAAAACACCTTCCCTCGCATGTTTCGGACAGACCAGCCTTTGGGGCAAGAAGTCCTCATCCGACAGACCCAGCCTGGTGTTTTGGGCTTTGCTGCCATAAGAGTGAGAGCGCAAAGCAGTAGGTCTCTTTTTTATTGCACAGGTGAGAGCGGAATGAGAGCAGATGCGAGTTGGCAATAAAAAAGGGGCTCAGCTTTCGCTGAAACACTTTGCTGTAATTAACGCCCCCTGTGTGATTCGAACACACGACCGACTGCTTAGAAGGCAGTTGCTCTATCCAGCTGAGCTAAGGGAGCATCTGCTCATTTTGACAGTCGACGTACGCCACCCCGCTTAAGCTTGAAAACTGTGCGGTACAGACGATGGCCCCCAGCCGGCTTAACGACAGCCACAAGCACGAAATTGTGGAGCGGTACCGCGCTGGAGACACAAGCGCCCAGATCGCCGCGGCCTATGGCTGCAGCACCAACACGGTGAGTCGAACCGTAAGGTCCCTCCTCAGCCCTGCGGAGTACTCCGAGCTCAAAGCCCAGCGTTCTGCCAAAAGCTCTGACATAGAGAGCAGCGTGCCTGAAATCGAGACTGCTGATGTCAGCCATCCCGAGAACCCACAAACCAGCCTCGAAGACTCCATAACAGAAGCACCAAGCTCCAAGGAAGAGGGCGGGGATTTCGGTGGCACCGATCTAAACGACAACGAGACCTTCAACACGGACGATGAAAATGTCTTTCATGAAGTAGCAGTGCTGCCGGTCGACCTGCCACAGGTCACCACCCAACAAGTCATTTGTCGACCCTTCGCATCTGAACTTTTGCCAGACAGCGTGTACATGCTTGTCGACAAAACGGTGGAGCTCGATCCACGGCCGCTCAGTGAGTTCCCCGAATTGGGCCTCAGTGATCCTTCAGAGCAGCAACGGCAGGCTTTATGCCTCTATGCAAGTCCACGCGCTGCTAAACGCCAATGCGGACGCAGTCAGCGCGTGATCAAAGTGCCGGACACCCAGGTCTTTGAGCAAACAACCTCTTACTTGCTCGCCCGTGGGATCACGCACTTGGTGGTTGAGGGATCCCTGTTTGCACTCAAGTCCTGATTCAGCGGTCTGGATCAGGAGCTGGAGCCAACACCGCCGCCACACTGCCGCCGCTGACAATTCCCAGCACCAAGCTGATTCCAACAATGAAGCCTGAGGGAAGGGGGGCAGACTGACCAACGCCAAGATTTAGGCGATGGCGATCATTCAGGTTCTGAGCACCAAGGCAGAGAACCAACAGCAAGGTCAGCCCACTCCCCAAACTCAACAAGAGCAGTCTCAGGCGGATCAGCATCACAATCGGTTTTGACTCCATCAGTTTGCCTGTTCGGTCTCCGCATGAAGCAACGCATAAAGCTCGCGTTTGGAACGTCCAATCCTGCTGGACAACAGCTTGGCCGCATCCTTGGCACTCATCCCCTCTGCTGTGAGTGCAAGTAACTGCTCAGAACACTGTTTGTCACTTAAGGCTTCGATCTCGATGGGTACAGCTCCACCCAACACCACAGTGCATTCCCCCTGGGGGCTGTGTTCTTGAAAATGATTCCGCGCAGCACCAACGGTTGGGCCCACCTGTTGCTCATGCCGCTTCGTGAGTTCTCGAGCTACTTGTAACGGTCGCTCCTCACCGCAGAGCTCAAACAGCTCCTCAAGAAGTTGGCACAAACGATGAGGGGCTTCGTAAATCACGCTGGTGCGCTGCTCACTGGCAATAAAGGCCAGCCGATCTCTGCGTTCCCTGCCTTTAGAAGGGAGAAAACCCTCAAAACAAAACCGGTCGGTGGGAAGCCCGCTGCTCACCAGGGCCGTCGTCGCCGCGCAGGGACCGGGAATCGAAATCACTTCAAAAGACGATGCCCGCGCTGCAGCGACCAATTCCTGCCCAGGGTCGCTAATTCCTGGCAACCCTGCATCACTGATCACCGCAATGCTGCGGCCCTCTTCGAGTTCCTGCAACAGCTGGGGAATCCGCGTGCGGGTGTTGTGCTGATGGAACGAGCAGCGTCGAGCTACTGAACCGATGCGGCTCAGCAGTTGTCCGCTGTGCCGCGTGTCCTCACAAGCAATCGTGTCCACAGCGATCAACAGCTCACGCGCACGAGGCGACAGGTCTCCGAGATGGCCAATCGGAGTGCCTACGACATAAAGCACTCCAGCCGCAGGTTCAGCGCGTTGCTTCACAATGGCTCCGCCCAGATCAAACCATGATGCCGAGCTCGCCAACCCTTCTTGCCGGTATCAACCTGGAAGATGTCTTAAAGGTTGTTCGCCCTCTCAGCTGGGGCGCAGCAGACATCCTGCGCGCCTATGCCCGTGGAGAACAGCCTCCCCACGG
Organism: Synechococcus sp. ChBW.bin.23; assembly: GCA_037620855.1. Lineage (GTDB taxonomy): Bacteria > Cyanobacteriota > Cyanobacteriia > PCC-6307 > Cyanobiaceae > Synechococcus_C. The sequence continues at coordinate 8,942 of JASJLK010000008.1, forward strand.
ATTTTCGAAAGCCCTCAGCGTTGACAACGGCGGCGAAGGCCCAGTGACTGCTGCTGATCTAGCGGTCAATCAATGGCTCCTGGATGGCTTAAAACAATCTTTCCCTACCGCCGATTGGACCCTTCTCAGCGAAGAAACCGCCAAGGAGCAACTGAGGGAGGGACAACCCTTAGCTGCTGAGTGGCTGTGGATTTTGGATCCACTCGATGGAACAAAAGATTTCTTGCAAGGCACAGGGGAATATGCCGTGCATCTGGCCTTGGTGCACCAACAACGCCCTGTGCTTGGGGTCGTTCTGGTTCCAGAACGAGAAGAGCTTTGGGTCGGTGTGGTGGGTAACGGCACCTGGTGCGAAAACCGCTCCGGTGAGCAAACACCCGTTCGTCTCAGTGAGCGAGAGGTCACAAATGAGCTCATCTTGGTGGCAAGCCGCAGTCATAGGGATCAACGACTTGAACAGTTGATCACCGCCCTAGAACTCGGCGACTCAAAGGCAGTGGGCAGTGTTGGCTGCAAAGTGGCCACGATCCTTCGTGGCGAAACCGATCTGTACATTTCCCTGTCTGGGAAAAGTGCTCCAAAAGATTGGGATATGGCCGCACCAGAAGCCGTCCTTCTCGCTGCTGGTGGTGCCTTTACCCATGCCAACGGCGCAGAGCTCACGTACAACACCGGAGATGTTCGCCAGGCAGGCTGTTTGATCGCCAGCCATGGAAAAACCCATGCCGCTTTATGTGAAAAAGCGACACGGGCCATGAAACTTATTGATCCCGGTTTTCAGGTCTGAGCCTGGTTGGGCGCCACTCAGGAAAGGGGCGCTACTGGCGTAGGAGCCGGTTGGGAGTCAGGAGACTCGCCGTTCTGGGGAACACCACGCAGGGTGAGGTTGATACGGCCGCGATTGTCAATTTCACGGACGCGCACTGTGACCTCATCTCCCACTTTCACCACATCTTCAACTTTCTCGACTCTTGCCTCAGAAAGCTGTGAGATGTGAATCATTCCCTCTTTACCAGGAAGAATTTCTACAAAGGCTCCGATCGGAATGATGCGGGTAATAGAACCCGTAAACACTTCGCCCTCATTCACCTTGCGGGTGAGGCCTTCAATGATTTTCTGAGCTTCCTCTGCGGCAGCACCATCATGAGACGCAATGGTAACGATGCCACTGTCCTCAATATCGATCTTGGTGTTGGTGCGCTCCGTGATGTTCTTGATGGTGCGTCCACCTGGTCCGATCACCGTGCCAATCAGCTCAGGATCAATGCGGAAGCTCAGCAAGCGAGGCGCATGAGGAGACAGCCCTTCACGCGGACTCTCGATCGCTTCCATCATCTTTTCAAGGATGTGTAGGCGCGCAGGACGAGCCTGATTCACAGCCTCAGCAATGATGCTCACGGGGAGACCCGTGATCTTCATATCCATCTGCAGCGCAGTAATCCCCTTATCGGTACCCGCCACTTTGAAGTCCATGTCGCCGAGGAAGTCTTCAATGCCTTGAATATCGGTGAGGATTTTGACCTCATCTCCCTCTTTGATCAGGCCCATCGCCGCGCCACTCACAGGTGCCTTCAGAGGAACACCTGCATCCATCAGAGCCAACGTGCTTCCACACACGGAACCCATTGAGGTAGATCCGTTAGAGCTCAACACTTCGCTTACAACACGCACCACGTAGGGGAAAGTATCTTTCGCGGGGAGCACTGGCACGATGGCGCGTTCGGCCAACGCACCATGACCAATTTCACGGCGTCCCGGAGAGCGCATTGGCCGGGTCTCACCGACGGAATAAGCCGGGAAGTTGTAGTGGTGGAGGTAGGTTTTTTCGTTGCTTGGATTGAGGTCATCCATCTCCTGGGCATCACTTGGAGTGCCAAGAGTGGCGGTCGACAACACCTGAGTGAGACCACGTTGAAATAAACCTGAGCCGTGCACTCGCTTCGGAAGTACTCCTGCAGCCGCGCTAATCGGACGCACCTGATCAAGGGTGCGACCATCCACCCGTTTGCCATCCTTAAGGATCTGCTGGCGCATCAAGGTTTTAGTGAGCGCTTTGAAACTGTTCGGAAGGGCCTTGCCGTTGGCACTAACAGCAACTCGAACAGGATCAGAGTCCTTAAGACCCTGGATCGTCTCCGCGGTTGTGCTGCGAATCGCATCAAGCTTTTCCTCACGCTCAGCCTTGGTTTGCTCGAACTGGCCGAGCACCTCTCCAATCGATTTGCTACAGGCTTTCTCTAAATAGACAGGCAGTGTTTTGTCTTGCTCAGGAGCCTCTGGAATCACTTGCTCGATCCCAGCCTCTTTGAGGATGGATTGCTGAGCTTTGATCAACTCAGAAACAGCTTCGTAGCCAAAGTCGATCGCTTCAATCACATCTCCCTCAGGGAGCTGATTCGCACCGGCTTCAACCATCACTACACCTTGTGGGGTGCCTGCAACAACGAGGTCTAGATCACCGCGCTCAATCTCCCGGTAGCTGGGATTCAGCACAAAATCGTCACCCAGCAGACCGACGCGAACAGCGGCCATCGGCCCATAGAAGGGAATCTTTGCCAGGAGGGTGGCCATGGAGGCCCCTGTAACGGCGAGCACATCAGCCGGAACTCGTTCATCAAGCGACATGCAAGTCGCAACAATCTGCAAATCGTCGCGAAGCCAACTTGGAAACAACGGACGCATTGGCCGATCGATGAGACGGCAAATCAGAGTGGCGCGCTCTGGAGGGCGACTCTCGCGCCGCATAAAACTTCCGGGAATCCTGCCTGCCGCATACAGGCGCTCTTCGTAGTCACAGATCAGCGGGAGAAAATCAAGTCCATCTCGACCTTTGGAGCGTGTAGCCGTGACCAATACGGAGGTGTCTCCGCACTCAATCATCACCGAGCCGCCGGCTTGGGGGGCATACCGCCCTGTGGTCAGCCGTATCTCCCGACCGTCAAAGGAGATCGACTGCGTCTGACCTTGCACGTTGGTTTATGTCTTTCTGTCAATTCTGATTCTTACATTTGAGCGGAACCCATTGTTGGAGTTACCCGGTTAGATCCACAAAATCCAACAGATCCACCGCCATAAAAAACGGCATAAAAAAAGAGGTGATCACTCACCCCCTCATTCGATGGATTGGAAGAGAGTGAACTCAAATCACCAGCTGGACTTAACAACACCGGGCAGCTCACCCTTGTGAGCACGCTCACGAAGCTGATTGCGGCAGAGCCCGAAATCGCGATAAACACCGCGAGGCTTTCCAGTCGCCCAGCAGCGATTGCGAACACGGTTTGGAGCGCTGTTGCGGGGCAAACCCTGGATTTTGCGATGAATCTCGAGACGCTCCATTGGATCCTTAGCGGCATGGAACGCAGCCATAAGAGCTGCGCGCCTGTCCGCAAAACGCGCAACTATCTTTTTCCGCTTCACATCGCGGGCAATCATCGACTTCTTGGCCATGCAGCGGGTCAGATCAGACGTCTTATGAATTCATTCTATCGGTTCACTGACCAAGAAAGCGCTGAACAACCGAGAGTTGACTTGTATCGCGCACGATCAGCAGAACACTCAGACCAACGACGAGCAAAAAGCTGGATTGCATCACGATCAGCTGAAAGCGCTCTGGGATAGGCCGTCCGCGGACCCCCTCCAAAAGGATGAACACCAATTGGCCTCCATCGAGAAGCGGCAATGGGAGCGCATTGAGAACCGCGAGGTTGATCGAAATCAAAGCCATGAACAGGACAAGACCACCTCCTCCCTGACTGGAGAGCTGGGCACCCATCTCTACGATCTTGACCGGACCACTCACCTGCTGAGCCGTCGTTCCAAAATCAGTAAACAAGGCTCCATATCCGACCACGGTGCGCTGCAAAAGTCCACCGAACTGCTCTGATCCACTCGCAATCGCTTCACCCAAGCCGTTTACAGCGCGCGTCGTTCCACTGAAATTGGCCTGAAGCTGAGCACCGATGCGTCCCTGCCCTTGATGGTCTTCCGGAGTGAGCTGGATCACCCGCACCAATCCATTTCTCTGCACTTCAAGTGACAGCGCTTTGGAAGGGCTATCTCGCACTGGCATAACAGCCTCTTTCACGGCCTTCTCGCCGCGACCCAGTGACAATCCTTCGATGCTCAAAATTTGATCACCGGCTTGCAAGCCAGCGATCTCAGCAGGCTCTCCCTGCTGAACTGCCATCACCATCACCCCAGGATCAGGGTCGCCTGGAACTCCTGCCAAAGCGGTGTGTCCTACGAGAACCACCCAAGCGAGCAGCAAATTGGCGAGCACCCCTGCGCTAATAACCAGGGCTCTCTGTGGAATCGGGCGGTTGCGAAGAAGATCAGGGTCATCAGCAGGGATTGGACTGTCTTCTTCGTCGTCAGGGAAGGACACAAATCCGCCAAGAGGGAGAGCGCGTAAGGCATAGGTCACGCCTCCACTCTCAAGTTTCCAGAGGGCAGGTCCAAATCCAATCGAAAATCCGTTCACACGGATTCCCTGAAATCTGGCTGCAAGAAAGTGACCAGCCTCATGGATCACGATCAGCAGCCCCAGAACCAACAGTGCTGCCAGAACGTTCATATCTGATCCATTAATGAATTCATTCTGGCTGGAGACGATCGCAACCGAAGTAAGGAACCAAAGCCTGGGGAAGCTTCACGCTCCCGTCAGGCTGTTGCCCGTTCTCAAGCAGAGCAGCCATGGTCCGGCCAATCGCAAGACCACTGCCATTGAGCGTGTGAACTAACCGTGTTGTCTTGCCGTCTTTTGTGCGGATCGAAGAACGGCGAGCCTGGAAATCAGAACAGACACTGCAGCTCGAGATTTCCCTATAAGCAGCGGCACCCGCCAACCAAACTTCGAGGTCGTAGGTGCGGGCTGCGGAGAAGCCCAGATCACCCGTGCAGAGCTCAAGAACGCGATAGGGCAGCTCCAAAGCTTGAAGCACGGCTTCGGCGTCGGCGGTGATCTGTGCATGAGCCTCCTCAGAGTGCTCGGGATGGACAAACCAATACAGCTCAACTTTGTTGAATTGATGCAGGCGAATAAGGCCCCGCGTGTCACGTCCATAGCTACCGGCCTCCCTGCGAAAGCAGGGGCTGTAAGCCACGTAGCGCAGTGGCAATTGTTCCGAAGGAATAATTTCGTCGCGATGCAGCGAGGTCAGCGGAACCTCAGCGGTTGGGGTCAACCAGAGGTCATCGTCTGCACAACGAAAAATTTCTTCAGCAAATTTGGGAAGTTGCCCTGATCCCCTCAGGCTTGCGCTGTTAACCAAAACCGGAGGGAGAACCTCGCGGTACCCCTTCCCCGTGTGCAGGTCCAGCATGAAGTTGATAAGTGCTCGCTCCAGCCGAGCGCCTTGCCCAAACAAGGTCACGAAGCGACTCTGAGCAATTCTGACGGAACGCTCCGTATCGAGCAAAGACAGCTGCTCTGCGATTTGCCAATGCTCCACAAGCCCCTCTTCCACCCTGGGATCGCCCCAGCTACGCACTTCCTTGTTGTCAGCTTCGCTGCGACCGTCTGGACACGCCTCTGACGGCAAATTGGGATAGCTAAGGAGCTCTTCACGCAGCTGCGCGGTGAGTTGCTTCTCCTCATCCTCGAGAACAGCCACCGTCTGCTTGATTTGGTTGCCTTGCAGGCGAAGTTCAGCAACTTCAGCCCCCTGGGGATCGGCACCGGCTTGAATGCGCTGACCAACCTCTTTACCAATGCGGTTGCCATCGGCTTGAAGGCCGCTACGACGCTCCTCAAGATCGCGTTGCTGCTGTGCAATCAGCTGAAGACCTGTGAGATCAACATCCATCCCCCTACGTCCCAACTCACGGGAAATCAGTTCGGGGTTGTCACGCACCAGGCGCTGGTCAAGCACGGAAAGTCTGAAGAGGGCAGGCTGAAAAGCCTACGTCTCGGTTCAGCACGAACGATCAAAGTTCTTAGAGAACTTGTCCAACCATCACAGCGGCAACTGCCGAGAACAACGTGATGCCGAGAGCGGTAATTGGGTTCTGCCCCTGAGCAACCGCAACGGTTGTAATTACACCAGCACCAAGACAGGCAGCAGCGAGTTGGGTGGTGAGATCCGAAAAACGATTCACGGACAAAAAGGCGCTATCCACGAAACATACGGAGGGGGACCAACGTTGTCTGGACGCATGCCCCTGATTTGTTACGCCCTGTCAGGGTTCGTTACCAGTCGCAATGAAGCTGGCCGCGCCCGGCCGCTGCTAGCCCATTGTTTGAGGCCTTCCAATTGTTCTTTTGCAGTGCGCGATAGAGGAACCAATTGAGCCGCAGCTTGAATTAAATCGGCCTCAGCTAATTCACGGCCCTCCGCAAAGGCGAGGTGCATGGCTTCGATCACCGTTTGCTCTAGCTCTGCACCTGAGTAACCATCCGTCCGGTCCACAACGGTTTCAACAGGAAGGTGGAGACCTGGCCGTCTGCGACTGATATGCAATTTCATGATGCTCTGACGTTCAGAGCGAGCTGGCATGTCAAGGAGAAAAATCTCATCGAAGCGGCCCTTTCTTAGGAGTTCAGCGGGCAGGCTCTCCACTGCATTGGCTGTAGCCACAACAAACACTGGAGATGTTTTCTCCGCCATCCAGGTCAGAACGGTGGCCAACACCCGTTGGCTCGTTCCACCATCGCTTCGGCCGTCGCTGCCAAATCCTTTGTCGATCTCATCAATCCAAAGCACGCAAGGAGCCATCGCTTCAGCCCTTTGAATCATTTCGCGTGTGCGTGCTTCGCTCGCTCCAACGAGGCCGGCAAAAAGACGCCCCACATCCAAACGCAGGAGTGGCATGGACCAGCTATGGGCAATCACTCGCGCCGTCAGCGATTTGCCCGTTCCCTGCGGCCCAACCAAGAGAACACCACGAGGAAGAGGCAAACCAAAGCGCCGGGCTTCATCACTAAAGGCACGATGGCGCTGCTCTAACCACTGCTTGAGAGCTTCCAGCCCACCAATATCTGCTGGGGTGGCATCAGTACGGCAGAACTCCAGCACTTCGCTGCGAGCCAGGGCGAGGCGCTTCTCCTCCAGTACGTCAGCAAGATCCTGGCGCCCGAGCTCACCGCGCTGAGCCAACGCCTTTGCCGCTACGTGACGAACCCGTGATTCACTCAATCCGCAGCAGGCATGGGTGAGCTCCTCAAGCACCTCGCTATTGAGGGGTGATCCTGTTGCCTTAGAAATATTCCCAAGCAAAGTCATCAATTCCTGCTCTTGCGGAAGGGGCAAGTCGAGCAGGGTGAGGGCTTCTTCTAAATCGGGTGGCGGCGTCCAGCTACCACAACCGAGCACAAGCGTGTGAGGGCGTCCACGCAACAAACTTGTGAGATTGCGCAGCATGCGGGCGATGCCCGGGTCATCGCAAAAGCGATGCACATCTTTGAGCAAAAGCAGAGTGGGGCTGTTGCCATCAAGATCCTGCAACCACTGCAAAACCAGCATGGGCTGGCGAGCACCGAGTCCCTCGCTGCCAAGCACGCCTGACAGGCCACTCACAAAGTCCCAAGACGCCAGTCGACGCCCTGGCAAGCGTTCTGCCGCTTGACTCAGCAAAGATTCAACACGTTCCTCCTCGTGGCTGCGAATCCATATCAGAGGGGTGCCGGCGCGAATGAGCAGATCGAGTTGTTGTGCCCACTGTTCAGTCACGCGTTACCTCCGACTCCTCGCCTGAGTCAGAGCGCAAGCTCAAGAGAGCCTTCCAACGCCGATCGGCAGACGGCGTCACCGAAGCTGATAGCTCTTGGTTGACCGATTGAGGCATGCCTGGGCAACCATCACCGCAGAAATTTACAGCCGGCAGTTGAAGACTCAATTGCTCAAACACCCATCGCTCTGGTTCAAAGCTGCCCCTTGGATCCAGGCACTCCACAAGTCCATCCACTGAAAATGCATCCAGGCCCTCTTCAGCCATTTCCGCTGAAGCTTCACTATCACCAAGCCAGATCAGCTCATTCGTCCCTGCGGACAACTTGCGGTTGAACTGCTTCAGGCAGCGATCGCAGCAGAGGCAAACGATGGTCTGAGCTGAACCTGATACCTCAAGAATATTGCCGCGATGCTCGGCCCGAATGGTTCCGCGAACTGGAGTGAGGGAGGGCAGCTCATCCAGTTGGCCTTCGAATTCCCAATCACGAACGGAACCAATAGCCTGAAGCTCGCGAAGGGGAACGGGCTCGAGCCCAGGAATCATTTGTTTCCGCCTTTGGGCTCGAAAGGCATGCGTCCAGAAATAGATCCACCACCTGCTGAGGCCCCTGCAGGCTGAGAGTTCTGAAGCTTTTGGTCATCAAGAATCGACTGAAGATTGTCCGGAAGAGCCTCGCGAGTGAGCAAAAACGTTTGCAGTGCCTGGAAGATGTTGGCGATCACCATGTAAAGCAAAACGCCTGCAGGAAGTGGGAAGAACAGGAACATCCCAGTAATCATTACCGGAGTGATTTTGTTAGCGGTGGACTGCTGCTGATTGGCAGGCATTCCCATTCCGGAGAGAAGCTGAGAAGCAAAAAGGCTCAGACCGAATGCGCCAATGAGAATCGCGATGTCCCAATTGATCGCTCCCTCGGTGTAAAAGCCAACCTGACCAAGAGCTTTGATGAACAAGAAGCCGCTGCGGGCTGCCAATCCAGTGATTTTGCCTTCAACAGTTGCATCTCCTGTCGTGAGGGCAGTAAGCGTTCCCGTCTCACTCACGCTGACAATGCCCTCACCCTTTGTAACCGTCCAAGTTGGAAGGAACCTTTGGCCGTTATCAACACCAGAAATCACATCGCGGAAACTCTCTCCAGTGCGGGTCTCGAGCTGAATCGGGACAATATCTCCAGTACCGATCTTGGTGCCGCCAGGAAGGCTCGCGATGATGGGAACGTGATTCGTTTCCGTAATGAAGATCGAATGACTAGCGCTGGTGAAGGGCTTGGGTTCAACAGCGGCAATCTGATCAGCGGGAAGCACTTTGAGATTGAGGGTGTAAGGCACATCCGCGAAGGGTGATCCCCTCAAGGTCGCGAACAGCGCAAACAAAATGGGCATTTGAACGAGGAGCGGCAAGCAGCCCGCTAGGGGACTGCCGAACTCCTTCATCAGCTTTCCGAGTTCGGCTTGCTGCTTTTTGGGATCACTTGCGTAGCGGGCCTTGATTTCAGCCTGGCGCTTTTGCATCACAGGCTGAGCGATGCGCATGCGTCTTGCGCTACGAATCGACCCTGCGCTGAGAGGGAACAATGCCAGGCGAATTACCACCGTGAGGGCCACGATCGCCAAGCCGTAGCTCGGAACCAATCCATAGAAAAAATCTAGGATTGGCAGCAGCAGATTGTCGGAGATGTACCCGATCACGATGAAGTTCCGAGTGATTGGTGAATGTTGTTGCCAGTTTGCAACAGCACAGAGGCTTCTGTGGCAATTCGCTTGAGGCGAACACCTAACTCAGGCAGCGAAGCCCTTGCTGTCTTCGTCCTTCGCACTCGCGTTTTCTCTTCGGGCACGGATGCGCTCTTCGATGAAAGCCTCGAGCTCCCGGAACCGTGGGACCGAGCGCAACTCCAGGCGTGATCCGTCTGTCAATACAAGAACCATGTCACCCCAGGCGCCAAAGCCGCGCGACACGCTTCGGACTTCACGCACCTGACTGAAGGCCACCTGACTGCGATCGCGTCCCATCCAGCCACCGGTCACAGAAATGCGACGACTGGTGATGTTGAAACGCAACCAGACCGCACGAACAATCGCTCCAACCGCAAAGGGCAGACCGATCAAGGTCAGCCCAAGCAAAAGATTGAAGATCAAGTCACCGCGAGCTGGCCCCCCTTCGTAGAAAGTCTCTTCTTGGATGGAAGTTGGCATTGCTAATACCCCGCTTGTTGGAGCAATCTGTCGCATTCTTCCAGGACAGGGGCGTTTTTGGTCTCTGCACCGGGCTTAAGACTGATCAAAACCCAAGTATTGGAGTGCTGAAACGACTGCTCAAAATGCTCACGTAAATGGTCGTGCAATAGGCGTCTCAGCCGATTACGGATGACAGCACGTTTACTGACCTTGCTACTAATCACCACAGCGCATCGGCAAACAGCCGTGTTGTCCTTCTCCTCAACAGGGCGACACTCCCAACGCAGAAGCCTCGACATCGCCGAGGCCTTACGCAGAGTCATCAACGAGCCATGAAATCGTTGACCCCTGCGATGCAGATAATCGAAACAGCGGTGACCGCGCAATCGCATTGACGTCGGAAGCACCATCAAAATTCGTTCAAACGTCATCCCTGAAGGGGCTAGGCGTTGCTGATCAGGCTCAGGTAGCTAAGCGTGAACGTCCACGCTTACGACGCGTACGAATCACGCGACGGCCGGTGTGAGATCGCATGCGAACACGAAAACCGGAAACGCGTTTGCGCTTACGGGTGGTGCCACCAAAAGTTCGTTTGGTCATGGATTCACTCCGGCGCCCAGCCTTTCATCAGTAGAAGAGCTTATCAGCCAATGCTTAGTCGATACTGAAGTTCCAGCTGCCTAAGTAGCCCGCCACTGGAACGTCTCCAGGCGCCTGTGCCAGAGCATTTAACTGAAACATCCCGGCTTGATTGGGATTGAAGATCGTCATCGACACGGCGTAGGTGTCTTCAGTGGGAATCGGTGTTTCTGGAAAAACCTCAATCGCAGTTTGGTTCTCGCTGACTTCGAAAACAGCAGGGATGACCTCTTCACAACGGCTTCTGCTGAGCATGCCGCCCTTCTTCATTTTGCAGAGCTTCAATTTGCTAGGCCGGATCTTTGCACTGAAGTAATCAGGAATGGTGATAGTGAGTTTCAGGATCGCGGTTTTGCGATCTTTCGGTCGAAGCATCAGGAAGTATTCAGAGCGCTCGCGCGAACGGGTGCTCGTTTGGACGTAGTACAACTTGCGATAGTTGTTGTCGCTTTCCCAGCGAAACTCCATCAAAGAAGGAGTGTTCTGAGCTTGAACAGCAACGGGTTGGAGCATCTCGACCACCGAAGCAGAAGCAACTACTCCGCAACCGATCACCCCTGCAACAACGGCGAGGCGGCGGATCGGGGTCGTGGGAAAAAGGTCCATTAATTCAGCTGGTGAAAACAATCACCGCAATGGTTATGTCCCATGATTGTCCTAAGGAGAGGCAGCGGCAAGGGGTTCGAAGGGCCGGCGTGGCATCTGTCAGTTGTGACTGGATCTGTCTGGCCTAAGGCGGCTGGCTTCCCCCAGATAGACGTGGCGAAGCTCTTGATCTTCTGGCATCCAGGTATGGGCAAGAAGACGAATGCACCTAGCCAGGTCACCCTCAACAGCCATCTGCTGACAGTCGAGGAGGGCCACCCCCTCCCAACCTTCGCGGCGCCTTGCAACGGCAGCCGGGAAACACGCATCCAGATCGGTCGTCACAGAAAACGTGATCGAAACTATGCAGTCCGGCTTGAGAGCGTTGTGTTTCACCAGAGCGTCCATCAGTTCAGAGGCCGCATGCTCAATCGCAACAACTGTGTTGGAGCTGCAGGTGGTCGCACCACGTAAACCGCGCAAGGTCAATCCACTCCCCATGGTCATGGCCGAAACAACCACAAAGGTTGACCGCTGAGCTCCATTTCAACCGTGACGAGCTCCTGAATTCGTACCAGCAGATTGGACCCTGACAACCCTTGCAGCAAAGGCTTACGGGGTTTTCCAAGTGTCACCACACGGCAGCGCTCCTCATCCAGACCAGCCATCTGTGCCGCAAGCACCCTTGCGCGCTCTTCGTCACCCAGTTCATCCACGAGCCCAAGATCTTTGGCCTGCGCACCACTGAACACTCGACCGTCAGCAAACTCGCGAACACGACTTGGATCAAGCTTTCGTCCTTCTGCAACGGCCGCCACAAATTGCTCATAGCTGCTGTCAATCAGAGCTTGAAGCAGCTCACGTTCTTCTGCGCCAAGAGCACGATCTGGAGAAAGGATGTCTTTAAAGACACCACTTTTGACCGTTTCAAATTTGACACCAACACGATCCAGCAATTTGGACAGGTTGTTGCCGCGAAGAATCACACCGATGGACCCGGTGATCGTGCCTGGATTGGACACGATCCTGTCTGCGGCAACACCCACATAAACCCCACCAGATGCAGAAATATTTCCGAAACTGGCGACAACATGACAGCCTTTTTCTCGCAGCCGCAGCAAGGCTGCATGAATCTCCTGGCTGTCGCCAACAGTCCCTCCAGGACTATCAATTCGAAGCAACAGTGCAGGGAATTCCCGCTCCTGAACCTCTTTTAGGGCTTTAAGGACGCGACGGCGCGTGGAGCCAGTTATCGCCCCCTCAATGGCGATCCTCGCCATTGTTCGACGGGACTTGCGGCGCAAGGGCCAGATCATGACGGTCAATCGAACACGTTTAGATCTTAAAAAGGAGCCTGTTCGCAGCACCCCATGGGATCTCTCCGCCGAGGGCTGCTGATGGTCCTTCCTTTCGTTCTCTGGGGAACGGCGATGACAGCAATGGCTCCCCTGGTCAGCACAGGAGGGCCAATTCTGGTGTCCTGCCTGAGGTTGCTCCCGGCTGGAATCGTCGTGATCGCCGTTGTTCCACTCCTCGGGCGTTCATTAGCGATTGATCCTGGGGATAGGGGCTGGTTTCTCCTATTCACCCTGATTGATGCCCTGCTGTTTCAGATCTGTCTCGCCCGCGGACTCGAAGGCACTGGCGCCGGCCTCGGTTCAGTGCTGATTGATTCTCAGCCCTTGATGGTTGCACTGCTCGCCCGCTGGCTTTTTGCAGAAACGATCAATCCCATCGGTTGGGTGGGATTAGTTCTTGGCCTGGTGGGAATTGTCTGTCTAGGCGTTCCCCAACCGCTCCTTCAGCACTGGTGGCTGTTAGGTGAGGGGGTGTCATTTCAATCGGGTTGGCAGGCTGGAACGGGGTGGATGTTGGCGGCTGCCATTGCGATGGCTGTGGGCACCGTTCTGAGTCGATTTGCCTGCCGAAATAGTGATCCTGTAGCCGTCACTGGATGGCACATGCTGCTGGGGGGACTCCCCTTGCTGGTTTGGCATGGCCTCGACGGAGCCTTCCCGTTGATTCCTCCTTGGTCCATCTCTGCTTGGACGCAAATGGCCTACGCATCCCTGATGGGGGGCGCCGTGGCCTACGCCCTATTTTTCTGGTTTGCCAGTCGTGAGGACCTCACAGGATTCACCACACTGGGATTTCTCACACCCGTTTTTGCGCTTGCTTCCGGGGGTCTGTTGTTGCAAGAACGACTCGACAACCTTCAATGGTTGGCAGTGCTTTTGGTTCTGATTTCGGTGGTATTGGTGAGCCAACGCAAACGTTTCTGGGAACCGGTTGCTCTCGTGAATGAACCCCAGCAGGGCGATCTCGGATCATGAGCAACACCCCTCTTCATCTAATACTGGTCAGCACACCCATCGGTCATTTAGGCAGTGGACGCGGTGGTGGTGTGGAACTGACGCTGACCTCGTTGTTGCGCGGTCTCGCAGCAAGAGGGCATCGAATCACCCTGGTCGCCCCTAACGGATCGGTGGCGCCTGACGACTGCCCTGGACTCGCACTACACACCGCTAAGGGCACGGATCAACCCAGCTGGCAACATGCCAAAAAAGACGCTTCCGTTCAAATTCCCTTTGATGGTGTACTTCCCCATTTGTGGGACCTTGCTTTGTGCTTAGGCGAGGACGCCGATGCAGTGATCAACTTCAGCTACGACTGGTTACCGCTCTGGCTCACCCCCCATTCCAAGTGCTCGTTATTTCATCTGGTGAGCATGGGGTCTGTCTCGCAGGCGATGGATGAGGTCATCTCACAACTCGCCCGCTGGGACCAGAGGCGAATGTCATTCCATACCCAACGACAGGCGGGGGATTTTTCATTGCCCAAGCCACCATCAATTGTGGGGAATGGCTTTGACCTGACGCGTTACCAGGTGCAGTTGACCCTCCATGGCCCACTGGGTTGGGCCGGACGCATCGCACCTGAAAAAGGCCTCGAAGATGCTGCAGCTGTTGCCGCTGCTCTTGGAGAAACGCTTCAGGTTTGGGGCTTGGTCGAAGATGCTAAATATGCGCAATCGGTCGAAGCCGCCGTGCCTCCAGGAACCATTGATTGGCGTGGTTTTCAGCCGACCCACCAACTTCAAAAGGAGCTTGGATGCTGCCGCGCTCTCCTGAATACGCCCAAATGGAATGAGGCCTACGGCAACGTGGTGGTAGAAGCCATGGCCTGCGGTGTGCCGGTTGTGGCCTACGACCGCGGTGGTCCGGGCGAACTGATTCAAGACGGGCTAACGGGATGGCTTGTGCCTCCAGATGATCTCGAGGCCTTAAAAATGGCCAGCAGCAAAGTCGATCAAATCGATCGACAAGCTTGTCGCCGTTGGGTGGAGCAGAACGCCAGCCATACGGTATTTGCTCAACGCGTTGAGGCTTGGATCAGGCAGGGCCTCTCTGCAAGGGATGGCACGATCGCCCCATGTCGATGATCACCGCCCCTGCCGAGCCACGAATCTCGCCACGTCAGCGCAGCCGAGGGCTGTTGTTGATCTTGGCGCTTGGCCTGGCGATGTGCTGCTGGCAGCTTGGTTCCACTGGTCTGGTCGATGAAACCCCACCGCTCTTTGCAGCCGCGGGCCGTGCCATGGCACGCACCGGTGACTGGTTAACCCCTCGGGTTAATGGATTGCCCAGATTCGACAAACCGCCCCTGGTGTATTGGCTGATGGGGTTGGGGTACTCGATTCCTGCCAATGAGCTCTGGGATCCACTTGGCACCTGGGCCGGCAGGCTTCCCTCAGCCCTCGCGAGCGTGGCCACCATGCTGATGCTTGGGGACACCTTGATGGTGCATCCCGCCGAAAATGACAACCAGCCTCGACGCACCGCAGTCGCAGCAGCACTGGCCTTCGCGCTCTCTCCATTAGTGCTGCTCTGGAGTCGGACGGCCGTCAGTGATCCCTTACTCAGCGGCACTCTTACGCTGAGCCTGCTCTGCCAGTGGCGTTGTTATGCCAGCGGAACGTCTCGGCGCTGGTGGCTCGCCTGGGTTCTGCTCGCCTCTGCCGTTCTCACGAAAGGGCCTGTGGCCGTGATCCTGAGTGGCATCACCCTGACGCTATTTGCTTTGATGCGATGGGATCTCAAGGGCATCTCGCACTGCATCAAACCGCTACGCGGCCTTGCGCTGACCGCCTTGATCAGCCTCCCTTGGTACCTCGCAGAACTGCTGGTAGAAGGCCAGCCCTTTTGGGACAGCTTTTTTGGCTATCACAACCTGCAACGCTTCACGTCAGTCGTGAACAGCCACCTCCAACCCTGGTGGTTTTTTGGGGTGATTTTGGTTGTGGCTTCCCTGCCCTTCACCCCCCTGTTGCTCCTAGGGCTGGCGCAAACCTTGCGCCCTTCAAACCTGAAGCGTGCAATGTCATCAGTCCAACCAAACCCAACGTTGTCTCTGCAGAGTTTCGCCAGTTGCTGGCTTATTTCGGTACTGCTGCTGTTCACCACCGCGGCCACCAAGCTTCCGAGCTACTGGATTCCGGCAACGCCGGCTGCTGCCATTCTCATTGCCCTTGCAGCAAGGCCTTCCGAACGAAACGACCGCCTCACTTTGGATTGGGCCTGGGGTACAACAATCGTGCTCATGTTTGTGTTGGCGGTGGGGTTCTGGAGTTCATCGATCTGGGTTCCTCTCATCGATGACCCCGAGATGCCCACGCTGCCGGCCGAACTGCTTGCAAGCCGCTTGGTTCTAAGGGCAGCGGTGTGCTTTTCGATTGCTGGCGTTTTGGGCCTCTGGATGATCAGAAGGAAGGCCTCCGGCCGCTTGCTAGCCGTTCAGGGACCGCTGGTGGTGTTTCAGCTCATTGCTCTCATACCAATGATGGGCCTAGGCGATCGCGTGCGTCAGCTTCCGGTGCGAAAGGCTGCAGCCACGATGCTGCGCGTCCAAAAGCCGTCCGAACCCCTCGCGATGGTGGGAGCGATGAAGCCCTCTCTGCATTTCTACACAGAGCAGGTGGTGGTGTACGAGGGGCGCTCAGATTCTGCCCTCGTCAACCTTTCAGATCGGTTAAGCCATGAACGGCGCCGTGGGTGGGTAGGACATCCCATCCACACCAAAGAAGGGTCGCCAACCGTTCTGATCATTATTGATTCCGGAACATTGGAACGTCGCTACTGGCAAGGACTCGATCCCCAAGTCCTCGGGCAATTCGGGATCTACAGGGTTGTACGTCTTGACAGGGCCAAGCTGGAACGACGGGCTGCCGATCTTCAGGACGCAGGGGTCACTCTGACGTGGAAAACTCCACGTCCAGAGCGTTATTGAGCGACTGAGTGGTCTCGACCTAGGGCGAATTTTAGAGCTCTGACAGCTTCAATCTTCGACAAAACCCACAGTGGCCCCAAAGCGCCATTTCTCCAGCAGGAGCAGGGCTTTTGCAGCAAGGGCATGAGGCCATTCCATGCACATCGATCCGACTTGGATGGCGAGCCCAAACACTTTCTTCCGTGTCTAAATCGGCTGTGGGTGACGGGTGGTGTTGCTGAATCCTCAGATCACGCACGGCATGGCCAGCGCTGCGCACGGCCGCCAAGAGTTGAGGCTTGCTGTATTGCAGAGCCTGCCGCCATTGAGGGTGGCGCGCTCCCACCGTGAGGACCCCATGGATCAAATTCAGGGGCTTGCAATGATCAGCCAAGGGACGCCCCGCCAATTGGGGCCAGTCCTGCCAAAGAGCAGCAAGGGAGCCCTCTCGTCTCCAGGTGCTCCGCAGAGACTCAAGGCATTCCACAAGGGGCTGAACCGGCGGCGGCGGCGGCGGCACCAACACCTCTCCCCGACCAAAACGGCGCCGTTGGGATCGAGGGGCTCGCCCCATAACGCTATCCAATGAAATTGGACCTTAGTTGGGAAAGGTGGCCCAGCTCGCTAATCTCTGGCACTGCTCGCACCGATCCATGGGTTTCTTCGACCGGCTCAGCCGTCTGCTGCGCGCCAACCTCAATGATCTCGTTAGCAAAGCTGAGGATCCCGTCAAGATCCTCGATCAAGCCGTCTCCGACATGCAAGACGACCTGGTCAAGCTCCGACAGGCTGTTGCCATGGCAATCGCCAGTCAAAAACGGCTCAAAAATCAAGCAGAACAGGCCGAGTCACAAGCCCGTACCTGGTACGAGCGCGCCGAACTTGCACTCAAGAAAAACGAAGACGAATTAGCACGCGAGGCTCTCACCCGTCGCAAGACCTTCCAAGAAACGGCCACATCTCTTGGCACCCAGGTTCAAGCTCAGAGCGTTCAAGTTGAAACGCTCAAAAAAAGCTTGGTCGCTCTAGAAGGAAAGATTGCCGAGGCTCGCACCAAAAAAGACATGCTCAAAGCCAGGGCTCAAGCCGCCCAGGCCCAACAGCAGCTCCAGAGCGCTGTTGGCAGCATGGGAACCAATTCAGCCATGGCTGCCTTCGAGCGCATGGAAGACAAAGTTCAATCTCTCGAAGCCAGTAGCCAAGCAGCTGCTGAGCTCGCTGGTGCTGACCTCGATAGCCAGTTCGCCGCGCTGGAAGGTGGCGACGATGTGGACGATGAATTGGCAGCTCTGAGAAAGCAGGTCAAGGGAGGCGCCGAGGCGGCGGCTCTTCCAGCAGCCGACTCCGAGGTGCAACCCGTAAAAGTGGAAGAGGTCGATGCTGATCTGGAGGAGTTGCGTCGATCTATCGACAAACTGTGATGAATCAACGCCATCAGCAGTCGAGTCCATAAGATTGACTTAATTCAACTCTCACCCGTGTCTTCAGCTGTTTCCGACTTCACAGATGCAGCGTTTGAGCAGGAGGTGTTGAGTGCGTCAACGACCGTTTTGGTTGACTTCTGGGCCCCATGGTGTGGCCCATGCAGGTTGATGGCGCCGTTGATGGACTGGGCCTCGGAGACCTACGCCGACAGCCTTTTGGTGGGAAAACTTGAAGTGGATGGGAATCCGATCACACGCGATGGTTTCAAAGTTCAAGGCATTCCAACCCTGATCTTGTTCCGGAACCGTCAGGAAATCGCTCGACACGAAGGGGCCATTGCTCGCCCACAGCTGCAAGCCTTTCTGGATGCTCACCTCTAAGCGTTTAGCTCGCCTCGGGAGCGGAGTGTTTGATCGCAATGATCAGCGCAAGCGCTCGTACAAGCTCGGGGCAACACAACAGCAGCAACCGCTGATCGACCTCTCACTGGGATGTACTGATCTGCTCCCCCCGCCCGCTGCAGTGCAGGCCATGGGGGACCATCTCCAGGAGCCAAGGAGTGCTGCGTACTGTCTGCACGCAGCAACGGCTTCGTTTCGAGAGGCAGCCGCAGCCTGGTGCGAGCAGCGTCTGGGTGTGACGGTGGATCCTGAGCGAGAAGTCCTGCTCCTGGTTGGATCTCAAGAGGGCACCGCCCATTTCCCGCTGACGGTATTGGATCCAGGAGATCAAGCCCTGATTCTTGATCCGTCTTACCCCTCCCATCGCGGAGGCCTTGAATTAGCAGACGCCTCCATTCAGACCCTGCCGCTCACACCGGAGCGAGGTTGGGCCCCAAACTTCAAGGCGATCACAGCCAGTCAGTGGGATCAACTGCGTCTGTTAATGCTCGGTTTTCCCCATAACCCCACAGCTTGTGTCGGCCAACAATCCTGGCTTGATCAAGCGATGAGTCAGGCACAACACAATGATTTGGTGGTTGCCCATGACAATCCTTATTTAGATCTAGCGCTTGAAGGAGAAGCACCTTCTCTTCTGCGTTGTCCGCACTGGCGCGAACGCGGGATTGAATTTTTTTCTCTCTCCAAGGGATGGTGTCTTGGGGGCTTTCGCCTGGCATTCGCAATCGGAGCCGAACCCCTGATTACAGCCTTAAGGCAAATCAAAAGCGTGATCGATTTCAATCAATGTCAGGCACTGCAGCAGGGCGCTGTTGTGGCGCTCTCGGAGCACGCCGATTGGCCAGCCAATCTCCTGCCGATCTACCGCGAACGGCGTGATCGAACGCGCGTTGCACTGTCTGATCTTGGATGGTCGGTCCCATCGCCATCAATGGCCCTGTATCTCTGGATGCCCCTTCCTGCATGGGCCCGCGCCAAAGGATGGGGAGACGAGCAGATGGCGGCTCAGCTTCTTGAGCATTGCGGGGTTGTGGTCACACCTGGCTCCGGTTTTGGAGAGGCTGGTCGTGATTGGTTACGCCTTGCTTTAGTTCGTCCAGTCGACGAACTTGAAGCTGCCGTCGCACGACTCACGCCCTGGTGGCAACAACAGTGTTGAACCATCATCAACAGGCAGGCGCATTACTCCATCGCCTTCGCAGACAACAAGCTGATGGTTGGAGACTGAAATGCAAACCTGTTTGTGCAAGCACGGAAATTGAACTGAGCCATTGGCTTCAGTCGGTGCCCTGGCGCGGAGAACGTCCTCGAGCTGTTCTGGCGGATCATCAAACCAGAGGGCAGGGCCAGCGCGGCCGACGCTGGGAGGCCGCCCGTGGAGGGGTCTGGATCAGCGCTGCTCTTCCTTGGAATTCAAAGGGCGGCCATGCCGACATGCTCGGGCTGATGGTGGCGTTGGCCTTAAGTGAACGCTTGGAACGGAAGGGGCTACCCGTGCGGATCAAATGGCCCAACGATCTCCTCATCGATTCCCGCAAGCTGGCTGGATTGCTTCCTCGACTGGTTTTTCGTAGCGGCCGCTTGCGCATGGTGCGCATCGGAGTCGGAATGAATGTGGCCAATCCGGTTCCCGCTGGGGCCATTGCCCTTCGCGACCTCCTGCCTCGTGGATGCGCACGACGAGACGTTTGGACGGTGGAGGTATTAAAGGCCTTGGATAGCGTCCAGACGCTGGCAAACTGTCCTGAGGCTGTGCGTCATGGGATCGAAAACCGCCTTTGGGCCAATCAGGTCAAGGATCCTCAGAGCGGGGAGATCTGGAAAATCCAAGGATTAGCTCTGAATGGAGCCCTTCAATTGTGTCAAGGAGCCCGGACCGCCAGCTGGACCCGCTGGCCTGATGTCAACCATGAGAATCTCTACGATCTAACTTGAGAAAACTTTTGAAACGAATTGGTCCTGCGCTGGCTTGCTGCTCCCTTAGTGCTGACCCTCCCCTCTGCTCCGCAGAGTCCTCAAGGCCTTCCAGCGCCTCAGGCACCCCTACTTCCTCCAGCGGAACTTCGCGTAAAGCCACCCCAGCGCTTCGATCGCTCATTGGAGTCCCTCGAACGCAATCAAATCATCACTCCGCAAGAGCGTCGAACGCTTGAGGGAGGAGCGGTTGCTAAGCCCATTAGTGTGCCGCGCTTTCAACAAGCCTGTCGAAGTGGCGCTCTGTCCAAGCGTGAGTGCGCAACCGGCGTTGCCTTTCGCGGACGCTCCAATCGTGCAACATTCAGTCAAAGGAATCGGCGTCTCGCTCCCATCTCGGTCCCCGTTTCTGCGCTTCTTGCAGGAGCCGGACATGGATTTCGTTTGGAGTCCGTCTTCTCTGTTTCACCCAGACCTCTTGCGATCACTGGCAATGGTGATCAGCGCTTGCTCTTCCCCATCATTGGCTCTGCAATCACCACCAGTGAATTCGGCATGCGCCAGCATCCCGTGATCGGCCGTTGGTTGATGCATGCAGGAAAAGACCTGGCCGCCCCAGAAGGAACGCCTGTCATTGCGGCACTCTCAGGCACGGTCATGAGTAGTGGACTCGCCGGGGGGTATGGCATCGCTGTGGAGTTAGAGCACAACGCCCCCAGGCAGCGGACGCTCTATGGACATCTCTCAGAGATCTACGTGAAATCTGGACAGAAGGTCCAACAAGGTGAGGTGATCGGAAGAGTAGGAAGCACCGGCCTCAGCACTGGGCCTCATCTTCATTTTGAACTGAGAACGAAGCAGGGCAACGGTTGGGTGGCAAAAGATCCTGGCGACATGGATCTCAACCCGATCACAACATCTGGCACTGATGCCGTATCGCTGCTTGTTGGTCAACTCATGAACAGTCTCGAGAGAGATAAAGCCTGAACTATTCAAGAACCTGCGGAGACACTTTCATCTCTT
Organism: Synechococcus sp. ChBW.bin.23; assembly: GCA_037620855.1. GTDB lineage: Bacteria > Cyanobacteriota > Cyanobacteriia > PCC-6307 > Cyanobiaceae > Synechococcus_C. The sequence goes on from JASJLK010000008.1 coordinate 30,039, forward strand.
AAAATGAACCCAATGCCACGAACAGTATGAATCAAAGCAGGGAGATCTTTGCTTTCGACTTTTTGTCTTAAGTAGCGTATGTAAACATCAAGCAAGTTATCGTCTCCGTAAAAATCTTCTCCCCAGACACCCTTCATAATCTCTGACCTTTCTAAGACTTTTCCGCTTCCACGCATCAAAAAGCAAAGCAGCTCATACTCCTTTACCGAAAGCTGGATTCTTTGCCCAGAACGATGAACATCCCTTGTCTGAGTATTGATTGCTAAACCTCCAACCGCCAAAAAAGTTGACTCGGCATCATTTCCTTGTCCGGGAACCGAAAAGCCTTTCGCCCTTCGCTGCATCGCTCTCAACCGAGCCATCAATTCTTCGATTGAAAAAGGTTTTACCAAATAATCATCGACGCCAGCATCAAGAGCTTTGACGCGATCGGCAATGTCATCGTGACCGGTCAACATCAGGATCGGAATCGTGACTCCGCTACTGCGAATTCGCTGGCATATATCCACACCGGAGAAATCCGGAAGGTTCCAATCCAAAACGATGAGATCAGGCTCTGGCTGACTTCTGGCTTTGATTAATCCAGTGGCGCCATCAGATGCGACCTCAACGTCGTAACCCTCTACGTCTAACTCCAAACGCAACAACTCCGTCAAGCGGACTTCGTCATCCACAAGCAGGATTCGAATCATTTGCTCAGAGGGTTCTGGCAACTGGGCCATTCTCAAACTTCTATAAATCTAATGAGGGGAAGGCGTTTTAAGACCTGGATTAATGCGGTTTTGTGCCACTCGCTCAACCTTGCCGTCATGAAAG
>JASJLK010000009.1:0-3729 GCA_037620855.1 Synechococcus sp. ChBW.bin.23
GTGAATGCTGGCGCCGTCATTGCCGACTCGATCGAACGCTTCTCGCCTGAGGCATGGGACAAGGCCACACCACAGCAGGTGTACGACTTTGTACGCCACGAAGTACGTCAGCGCTCCACGGATTTCTTAAAACAACGGGGAGATGGGCTCACTGTCAGTGACGCTCTGGTTGAAGTTGCCGCCCACAGCGGTAAAGATCCCATAGGACTCAGCTTCGGAATAGCCGCATGACTTCCACCTCTCTCCCCGCCAGCGCATCAGTGGTGATCATTGGGGGCGGCATGGCCGGCCTCAGCTGTGCTGCATCACTCGCGCGCCGAGGAATCAGCGACGTCGTTCTTCTTGAAGGCAAAACACTGGCCCATGCCCGAGCCAGCAGCTTCGGCGAAACCCGAATGTTCCGGGAAATGTATTCCGACCCGGTGCTTTGCCGTCTCGCGCAGGAAGCCAATCGCCTTTGGAGGGAAGAAGAGACCCATGCCGGTGAAATTTTGCGTGACACCCATGGACTTCTCTTCTACGGAGAAAGCTGGGATGAAGAGACGATCGAAGGATCGATCCCCGGCGCTCGCAAAGTGATGGACGATCAGGGCATTCCCTATGAAGCCCTGAATGCTGCTCAGATCGCAGAGCGCTTCCCGCTGAAACCAAAAGCCGATTTCACCGGACTGTTCGAACCCACCGCTGGTGCCGTCCGCAGCGACAAAGTCATTGCCCATTGGGTTCGCACCGCTCGTACAGCGGGCCATCAGCTCGTCGAACACAGCCCTGTTAGCAGCATTGATGCTGACGGCGGAGGCGTCAGCCTTGAAGGCGGTCATCACATCAGTGCAGGGCACGTTGTTGTGGCCTGCGGTATTTGGAGTCAACTCCTGCTGACCCCGCTAGGGCTGGCTCCGAAACTGGAAATCTGGCCAATGCTTTGGGCCCACTACACCGTGGATCCAGCTCTCGCTAGCCGCTACCCACAGTGGTTTTGTTTCCAGAAAGAGCGCGGCGATGACGGAGGCCTCTATTACGGCTTCCCCTCCCTCAGCACCACCGCTGACGGACGTCCTCGAATCAAAGCCGGAATCGACTGGTCTCCCAAGGAGCTCCGCGTCGCTGAACCGAACGCCATGTGCACCGAAGCGCCGGCCCGCCTCCTTGAGCTTCTGGACACCTTCCTGTTTAACGAGCTGAACGGCGTGCAAGAGCGGGTGGAAACGGTGATGAGCCCGTATTCCATGACGAGCGATGTGAATTTCGTGTTGGATCAGCTCAGCCCCAAACTGAGCCTTTTTGCCGGTGGATCCGGCCAATCATTCAAATTTGCACCGCTCATTGGTGATTCGCTGGCCCGTCTTGCCAGCGGTGAACAACCAGCAGCTGATATCTCCTGCTGGAGCCATCAACGCGACGCCGTCCGCGCCTAAACCTTTTCTTCAGAACAACTTTGTCTGAATCCCCTACGACAACACGCACCTCGCTGAGCCAGCCACCCCTTTGGGTTGGTGCCATCCCACTGCTGATTTTCCTGCTGGTCTCCGCCATTGATCTGGCTTTAGCGAAGCACTTCACGGAAACCGGCAAAACCATCGTCAGCCATTCGCTCGGAGGGCTGTGGCAATGGATGGTGATGCTGCTCTTCCTGATCGCCCTGGCCATTGCAATCAGTCCTGTAGGGAAACTTCGGCTTGGGGGAGCAACAGCGAAGCCAAGTCTGAAATTTTTCGATTGGTGCGCTGTCTTGATTTGCACCCTGCTCGCGGGCGGTGGTGTGTTCTGGTCTGCAGCTGAGCCGCTCTATCACTTTCAAACGCCCTCCCCTGTCTTTGAAGGAGTGGTGGGAAGCACAGCGGCAGCTGTTGATCCAGCTCTAGCCGTGAGCTTTCTGCATTGGGGCTTCCTCGCCTGGGCGCTCGTGGCCACCACCACCACGATCACTTTTTCAATTTTGGAACAGCGGGGCGAACCGCTGCGGCCTCGCACTCTCCTGGTCAACATCCTTCCCAAGGGTTGGGTGAACGGCCCCGTTGGAGATCTTGCGGATGGCCTTTCGGTTGTCGCGGCCATAGCCGGAACCGTTGGACCTTTGGGTTTCCTGTCGCTTCAACTCAGCAATGCAGCGGGACAACTCCCATGGCTGAGCGATAGTGCCGGACTTCAGTCCCTTGTAGTGGTCCTGCTCACGGCAGTCTTTGCAACCTCCACCGTGAGCGGCATCCAAAAAGGCATTAAGTGGCTATCGGAAATCAACGTTTGGCTCACCCTTCTGTTGGGAGCCGGGTTGCTGATCCTCGGACCTGGCATCTGGCTCATCCAGCATTTCTTCAGCGGTTTTTGGACCTACCTGGTGCATCTGCCTGAGATGGCTTTGATGCCTCGAACAGACGTCACTGAACCGTGGTTAAACAGCTGGACTGTTTTTTATTGGGGCTGGTTTTTGGGGTATGCACCACTCATGGGTCTGTTCACGGCCGGAGTGAGCCGCGGCCGCAGTATCCGTGAACTGGTCTTAGCCGTTGCCATCCTCTGCCCGATCGTTACCAATATCTGGTTTACCTTGCTTGGTGGAACTGGAATGAACCTGGAACTCGGAGGAGCAGGCATCAGCGAGGCCTTAGCGCAGAACGGAGCGGCTGCATCCTTGCTGGCCATCCTGAGCGCGCTTCCGCTCTCAGGTCTGCTGATCCCGATCGGGCTCCTATTAGTGGTGCTGTTCATGTGCACGAGTGCCGATTCGATGAGTTACGCCGCCGCCATGGTGGTGAGCGGACGCAATGAGCCATCGCAGCGGTTGCGGCTGTTCTGGGCCTTGATGATCGGCAGCCTCACCTTGGTGTTGTTGAGAATCGGTACGGGCTTAGGTGACAGCACCTCGATTGACGCCCTGCAAGCGTTCATCGTGATCACGGCAGTGCCAGTCACACCGCTGGTGTTGTTCACGCTGTGGAGCGCTCCAAGGCTGGCTTTTAAGGAATGGCAACGCACCGCTCAAGCTTCTGATTGAAACGGCGCGCTACTGAGCTGAATCCAAGCCGCAACGGCGACACCAAAGAGGCCAAAGAGGCCATAGACCGCAAGGACCGGGCTGAGATCACCCGGTCCTGAGGCCTCGAGAATCAACCCAGACACGATCGACATCACCCCACCCGTCACCGTGCCAGTGGTGTTCACGATGGCCACGGTGAACGCGGTTTGACCAGGAGGCGCTGCGTCTTCTGCAATAGGGAACGCCAGCACTGAGCAGCCAAGACCAAGGCCAAGACCAAGGGATGCAAGCCCCAACAGGCCTCCCGCTTGATTGGGAAGCTGGAGAAGGGCGATTAAGGCCAACACATTGATGCCGGTGCCCGTGAGTAGCACCAGCCCGCGGCGGCTTGAGCGGCTACCGAGCCAACCTGCCACAACCATCCCAACCCCGATTCCAAACGACATCGAGAGGGACATCCACTGCGTGCGCTCAGCCCCCCAAACACGCAATCCTGAAATCAGCCCGTACTGGGCCAAACCAAACACAAAACCACCACCCCAGGCGTACAGCAAGCAAGCCTTGATGACCTTGCCAATGCCAGCGCGATTCCAGTGAACGGAGGAGGCCAAGCCCCCATGGCTTTGTGGCAGCTCAGGGGATGGCAAACCTCGACCAAGGGCCATCACAGGCAAAACCACCATCACGGCCAGAAATAGAGCTTGGAAAACCACCAACTGGCGCCAAGCCGTCCACGGGAACACCAGCGGAATCAG
>JASJLK010000010.1:0-38690 GCA_037620855.1 Synechococcus sp. ChBW.bin.23
ATACGACATCATTAACCCACAACCTTACCCCTTTCAGAATCGTCTTTGAGCGTGGAACAGCACGGGCAACTACGACCTCTCGCGCAACTGCACCTCGTTCACGAGCACGATCCCTCCCTAACCGAGCTCCACCAGAGGTAACCCCGACCTGGGAGGCGAATGAAGAATCCATCCGGAGGGCCTCTCCTGATTCGTAAGAAGTCGCCTCGAGTGAGGCCGCGACGCAGAGGCTGTGACAGAGCCTCGAATCTTTCAATCAATTCGATCAACAACCCAACCTCAACAGAAGACAAGCACCATGAACACAACACTCGAAGCCGCTACTGAGTTCGGCTATTTCACTCAGAAGCAAGCAGCAATCTTCCTCAAACAGCACGACCTGACCTGGGAGGAAGCAACAGCTGATCTAAGTGACTCTGCTCTTGATGCTCATGAGCTTTGCCTTTGGATCGGCTACTAGGTCGCATACGCCCAACCGACCAAACATCGCCAACCCCCTTAAACCACCATGAAAACCACGGGAGTTAATCGAGAGCTCCAATAGCAAAGGATTGATGCCGGAATAAACAGAGCCACCGATAGGAGGCCTGAGGTCAGCAAGAGATGAGTGGTCAGCAGAAGCTGGCGAGCTCGTAGACAGAAACGCCTCTTTACATCTTGTTACAAACGACTTAGTATTTGTTCACTTGAACCAAGTTCGATGACGACTTCTACTCCTACCGGCATTTGGTATCAGGAAGCAGACGCAACCGAAAACCGTTTGGAGCAGCTGCTCGCACTTGAGCGCCATCAAAAAGCTGAACTCCTGAACGGACGTATTGCAATGCTCGGCTTCGGCATCGGGCTTCTGACAGAAGCAATCACTGGCCAAGGAATCTTTACCCAAATCACCTTTGGAATATTCGGCTGCAGCTGATAGTGGATTCAGATATATCCGTCATCAAGCAGCAAGGCTGAAAGATGTCCATTGACAATCGATGTAAGGAGCAGGTTCGCGTCTCTTCTCAGATGTTTATGGACTTCAAATACACGAGTCCTGGTTCAGAGGAGCAAGTTCGCGCACTTAAAACCTTCAGCTTCTTGGTTGGTATGTGGGCTGATTTCCTTACAAGTGAAGAAAGGCGTATGGCTGCTGCTTTGGCTCTCGGCTCAAGCAACAACCTCAATTAGCTACGACAGCACCTGGAGAGCCAGTGGTTGCCTGGCATGAGCTGGGACAATTTCAGGAGTTTTGCTGCAACCGTCTTCCATTTAGAAGATTGCCTGATGGAGCCTGCCGATGAGGAGGAGGATGGCGCTTAGGTAGCACCTATGAGCAGGAGGAATGCATGCGCTGCATTAATAGGTGAGGGGCAGGCAGCGAAAGCTATCGGCCCCAACTAAGCCAGACGAAAGCGTTTAGTCCAACATGTAGGAGAGGAAACAGCTTTGCTCTACTCCTTGTGGTCACAACTGATCCCAGGGAAATAAGTCCGAAGATGTTCACCTAAAGGAGGAAACGCCTGAGTTAGGTGGCTCATGTAGGAGAGGAAAGCCATTGACGCCATGTACGCCTGAACGATTTCATCGGCAGCGCTGAAAGCGAACAATGCTGCGGGTCTGGCCTTTTTCGGGCCAGTTGGGCATCACCCTCCAAGGGGTGTGCACAGTGAGAATGTCACCGTCGATCGCAAAAAAACGGGTTTGTTCGGTACCAACCCACTCGGGGTTCCAGGCCACATCCACCTGGGTGATCCAGCGGTCATCCTCGAGGCGGTAGGTGCCGGTGTAGGCGATCATGCTGCTCAGAAGGGCTGATCGCTCCTCGGAGTTGGAACCCGGTTGGCGTCCTTCTGCCGAGAGCATGAAGGAGAGACGGCCTTCCGGAGTGAAGATCACATAGCCAGTGGGCTGATCGCCCATCGGAGCAAACGTGTCGCCGTTGGACTGTTGCTCGACGTCGTAGTTCAACAGTTGCCAGGCGCCATGAATGGAGGGGGACGTGATGCCTTGGGCGGACTGAACCGATCTGAAGATCACAACTGAACCTGTTTTTATGTCTCAACATATCGATCGTGATCCAGCTTCGAGAGCCTCAACTGAGTAATTGCTGTGCAATTGCTGCTGTGCAGTGGCGATCCAGTAACAACCACGAAATCAATACACGAGACGAAGATTTATTCGGTCAAGCCAAGGCATAAATGTATGCAGCAGATGTTGCATAGGTCCATCGGAGATCCCGAGTGAATGTGGAACATTCGCGAGGGTATCTAACTATCAACGTAGTCAGTACCAGTTAATCCTCTCTCTAAGACTTCTGCGTGCTTCTCTGAGGCCCCTTTAATCCTCTTTGCTTATATTTAGCCTGGAAGATATTCAGAAGCCTTACAAAGTTATTTAGATGGACTAAAAGGATACAAAATATTTTTCCGTGGGGTGTACATATATCGCAACCCGCCCACTACCCCCTCGGGGTGCCTCTCTCTGGGAATAAATGGATGGCCGGTTGGTGGTCCTTTGCAGGCCGCTGGGCGTAGGAATGAAGGCATGGGGTGGGTCTCCCTCTAGCCTCTTGATCAGCTACCCGCTCAGATCCATTGGTATGACTGGGAGTCCATCGGATAACGTAACTAGCGCGAGGCTTCAGTACTGGCGGAACTAGGGATGTAAGCCCTATCGCTAAGTATTACTGCTTAGCCCAAGCTGCCTGCTGATCGAGGTAGCGCCGGAGCCTCCCCCTTGCTTGTTGAGAGCGTTCTCATTAAGATCTCTTTTTGTGATGATCTGTTGGCCCGACCCTCTATTAACAAAGGGATTATGGCGCTCACACGCGCTAAGAGAGGGCTAACGGCTACTACAGCAAGCCTTAGGACCTTTTATAGGCATGTTGTATTCCTAGAACTAGAGCAGCCTTACAGGGCGTCCTCGACGGGCTGACAGCTACCGACTCTTATGAGACAACACAGTCAATACAATGGACACAACAGGTCTGAATTACAAAAGGTTATGGGCTTACCTAGTGGGCTTACACAACTTCTAGCAAGCCAGTCACAGACAGGAATTTAGGGAGATGTTGCAATTCAGCAAGTACCAGGGTTTAGGCAATGACTTCGTGCTGTTGGAAGGCCGCGGAGGGCAACTTCCTCTCAACATCACTGAACCAGATCCCCATTGGGTGCGCCAGCTTTGCGATCGCCGATTTGGGATCGGAGGCGATGGCTTGATTTTGGCCCTGCCTCCACAGCACGGCGAAGAACTGCGGATGCGCATTTTTAATGCGGATGGAAGCGAGGCCGAAATGTGCGGCAACGGCATTCGCTGTCTAGCCCGTTTTCTTGCTGATAGCGATGGAGATCAGCCAGGACGGACATGGAGAACCGAAACCATGGCGGGCGTCATCGTCCCTGAACTTTGTAATGACGGACAGATCCGGGTCGATATGGGTCAGCCATTCCTTGAACCCGATCAAGTTCCCACCACACTCTCAAAGGGACGGTCTGGACTTCCCCAAGGGGTGATCGAACTCCAGGGCAGCACCCTTCAGCTCGCTGCTGTGGGGATGGGCAATCCCCATGTGGTCGTGCCGGTGCAAGACCTCAAAGCCATTCCCTTTGACGCATGGGGATCTGCGCTGGAAGTCAATCCTTTGTTTCCAGCCAAAACCAATGTGCACTTCTTGGAAGTGATCGATCAGAACACACTCGAGATCCGGGTATGGGAGCGCGGAGCAGGTCCAACCCTGGCTTGTGGGACGGGAGCCTGCGCCACGCTCGTTGCCGCAACGTTGCTCGGGTTATCGGAATCAAAGGCCACGGTGAAACTTCCAGGCGGGCCTCTTGAGATCAGTTGGCCTGATTCCAAGGGCTCCGTTTTTATGACCGGACCCGCTGAAGCAGTTTTTGATGGCGTTTTGAATCCTGAATTACTGCCAAAGACAGAGCAAGATCAGCCAACCGCAACGGCAGCTGTTGAACAAAAAACGCCCTCTGCCGCTGATGTCACCACACGATCAACGCAAATCAAGAACAGCTTGGACTGCGCAAATGATTGCAAAGACAGCTGTCAGCTGCCGGACCTTTGTTTACGCGATGAAGCCCAGGCTCGCGTCCAAGAATTTTTGTCGTCGACCTCTCTCGACGCCATGCTCAATCTCGCTGGCGACTCCCTCGAAGAGCGAACCCTGTCCCGCTTGAATCGCGATGACAAATCCTGAAGACCCCTATTTTTATCTCGATGGGTGTGCCACCGCTCCTCTGAGAGAGAGCGTGATCACTTGCATGCACATGGCACAGAAAAGCAGCTGGGGCAATCCTTCAAGCCTTCATCGCATCGGCTGTGAGGCAGCTGAGTCACTGGAACGTGCACGCCTTTCGATCGGCAACAGCCTGGGAGCTGACCGATCAGACATCCTGTTCAGCTCCGGTGCCACCGAGTCGGTTCATCTTGCATTGCTAGGGCTGGCCAAAACTGAATCAGCAGGGCGATTGGTGATCTCTGCGGTGGAACATCCCGCTGTTGCGGCTGCAGCGCAGCAATTGGTCGCTTGCGGATGGACGGTTGAACAATGGCCTGTCGATGCCTACGGACAGATCCAAATTCAACATTTGGATCGATTGTTAGCACCTCCGACCAAAATCGTGTCTTTGATCTGGGGTCAGAGTGAAGTGGGAACGCTTCAACCGATCCAGGCTGTGGGTCAGGCCTGTCGTTCAAAACAGATTCCATTCCATACCGATGCCACGCAAGTCTTGAGCCAGGGTTGCCCAAATTGGAGTGAGCTTCCAGTTGATCTCCTCTCGGCCTCAGCCCACAAGTGCGGAGGTCCAAGAGGCATCGGGTTGTTGCTTTTACGACCCGAGATCGCTGAACGGATCCAGCCCTTATTTGCCGGAGGCCAACAGGAGAATGGGCTTCGCGCCGGTACGGAATGCCCCGTATTAGCGCAAGGCATGGCAGCGGCATTCCGTGACATCGCTTTCTGTCAGGCGAATCAGGTCAATAAATCAGGATCTGGGATCGCTCGGTTACGCGATGCATTGCTTGCCCTGCTTTGCCAGAACGATGCAATCCGTCTCAGTGGTCATCCCAGCGAGCGTCTACCGCACCATCTCTCAGTGCTGGTCTCCGATCGTCACGGTCAGCCCATGTCGGGTCGCGGCTTGGTACGAGCCTTGGATCGTGAAGGAATCGCGGCGAGCAGTGGGAGTGCCTGTTCTTCCGGCCGCGATAGTGACAGTCCCGTACTTGCAGCGATGAATGTGGCTCCCCTATGGCGTCGATCAGGGCTTCGGCTCAGTCTTGGTTACTGGATTGACCCCGCAACATTGCCTGCGATCAACGATCGAATTCAAAGTGCCATTGATCTTATGAACCACGATCGCGCCTGATGTCTAGGTACTCTCCGCGCAGCACTCCATCGAGTTGAGTTTGTCCGTCAACCTTCCTGCCGATCTCGTACAGGCCGAGGCGATGACCCTCGCCTCTCTCAAGCAAGCTCTGAGCGATCGTCAGCAACGGCGTTGGACCGTGACCTGGCGCTTTGAAGGACTTAGGCTCTTACAGCCAGCTTTGCGCCTGGCCAAGGCATTGGAGACTGCAGGACATGAGGTGGTATTGGGCTGGCCTGATGCTGGATCAACCGCCTTGGCGCAACGAGAAAGCCCTGAATTGGCTACGCACTGCTTTGCCTTAAAGGATCTAGCGCTCTCCAGCGACCCCGAGATCACAGGCCGAATGCTGTTGGCCATTGGACCGCAGCCAAGCGATTACGAGATGGTTGAGCAGATTTGCAACAGCTGGCAGGGAGCGGTGATTCTCCTCAATGGAAAGCTTGAAGATGCAGGTGTGGGCATTGGCAGTGTCGCGAGGGGAAGGCGGAAAGGGTTTCTCTCCATCTGGCGGTCTGCCTTCCACTTAGAGCCGCTGGCTGAAGGGGCACTTCTGCAAACCGAAAAGGAAATGTGGCACCTGTTTAAAGCGGATCCTGATGGCTATCGGTTCCTGGGCACCATGCCCTCAAAACCAGACGCTGAGGCGATTGGTATGGCACTGAACGGCGATAGTGACAGTATTGGTCGCCAATTAGGTGCCGTCGATCGCTTCATCGAGGATCTGCGTAGTTGATGTTCCCAGATAACGCTTTTACTGTGGCCAGGTGATCGGAATGAGTATGTCTTTAGGAAGCCGATTACGAGGGTTCTCAGCTCTTGATGCCACTGCAGGCCTAATTGCACTCCTGGCCGTTGGTGGTGTGCTTTGGAGTCCAAAGCTCTCTAATGCGTTGGCCAAAGCAAACGGGTCAGTGAAATCCGTACAGGTGATGGTCGACGTCCGACGTGTGAGTGCAGCAGATCCTGAAGCCTTGATCCAGGACGCACTTGCCTCTGGACGGACGAGCATCATTGTTCGAAATCAGCCCGCTGGAAGCGTCAAGTTGATTCGCGTGGACGACATCAACCGAGTGCTGGTACAAGTGCAACCCGATGGATCCGTCGTGACAGCACCCGATCCAAACAGGGCGAATGTGGGCACCTTGAATGCTCGCTTTGTGCTTGAAGGCGATGCAACAGTTTCAAAATCTGGCGTGGTTCTCGCTGGTACCAAGTTGAAAGTAGGCACACCCGTGGAACTTGAAGGTGCCCTTTACCGCCTGAATGGAACCGTTAGCGGCGTCAAGGTGCAATGAAAGCGGCCCTCCTTTTCCTAACACTGGCGGCGACAACTTCAGTGTCGATGCCTGGTCGAGCCGAGCCAGCGTTACTGACCCCTCCACCACCGCCCGCCGACCAACCTCTTCCTGATCTCCAACAACGGGGTCGTTCATGTGAACCCCTGCAGCAAACTTTGAATCGTTTGATCGCTCCCGTTGCCGGGGCTTGGAGCGTGTCAGTGGTCAATAGCAATGGTGATTTGCTGGGTGATGTGAATGGCGCGATGGCACGCATTCCAGCCTCCAACCAAAAGCTCATCAGTACGGCCTTCGCTCTCGATCAATTAGGTCCAGATTTTCGCTTGCGGACACAGTTAGTGCAACGAGCTGATGGAACGCTGGAGCTCACTGGTCAAGGTGATCCTGATCTTGGGATTGCCGGTTTACAGCGTTTTGCCCTGGCCGCTATCGGCCAGGGAGGAGCGCGAGGATTTTCAACCGGTCCCGTGAACTTGATAGTGCGCGAGGAACCTCGTCAAAACTGGTGGCCGAACGATTGGCACCCCGCAGATCGCGCCTATGCCTATGGAGCCCCAATTACTAGGCTGGCCTTAACGAGTAACGCGTTGGGAGGTGCCGTAAGCGATCCCTACAGGCGGTTAGAGACGCTCTTCAAGAAGGAAGTAAAGCGTCGCGGCGGATCCATCCAAGTGCAACAAGCCCGACCCATCAACAACATCCAACAGACTCAACAGAGAGATGATCAGATCGTGTTGCATGAGGAGACCTCTGCTCCAATGCATGCTCTGCTCAGCCTTGCAAACACTGAAAGTCATAACTTCACGGCAGAAGTCCTGCTGAGACAAGCAGCTGACCAATGGGATGTCAGAGCTGCCTCGGCAGCCGCACACCGTTGGATGCAACAACAAGGAATCCCCGTGGGAGGGCTGCGGGTTGCAGACGGAAGTGGACTCTCGCGCAACAACCGTGTGTCGAGTCAGACGATCGCGGCGTTATTAATGCGGATGGATCAACATCCTTACGCCGCCTACTACCAAGCTTCGATGGCGATTGCTGGACAGCGAGGAACGCTGCGCAATTACTTCATCGGCTCACCGATCCAAGGCAAGTTTTGGGGAAAAACAGGAACCATCAGCGGGGTGCGCTCGATTTCGGGAATCCTCCAAACCAGCGATGGTCCGCGGTACGTGAGCATGATCTCGAATGGTGCCAGCCGACCAAACGCAATGATCGGCCAAATTTTAAGGTCCGTTTATAACCTCAGCCCGTGCCCTTCATCGATCTAAGACGGGACGCGGCACGACGTGCTTTGTTCATCGTGGCTGATTTCCCCTGACGGTTTTTCGGTTCAGGGGTTTCTGTCTCAGGTGCAGAACTGTCGGGGCGGATCATTTGGATTTTGACAAGCTCCTGGCGACCAGCCAAGACGACTTGGGCCATCTCTTTCAGTCTTTGCTCAAGTTCTCCCAGTGTTTGCTCGGCATAGCGATTGGCACCGTCCTGAACGGATGCAGCATCGTGACGTGTGCGCTGAATCAACGATTCGCACTGCTGTTGGGTCTGCTGGCGAAACTGAAGTGCATCATGATGAATACGCTCAGCTTCTGATTGGGATTCCTTCTGAAGTTTGACCCCTTCGGTACGAATCTGCTCGAGCTCCTGAGCTGACTGCTGTCGGCTGCGCTCATGGTGCTCGGCCAATTGGCGCTTCAGTTCAAGCGCTTCCTGATCGAGCTGTTGACGGCGTTGCAAAGCCTCTTGCTCTAACTGCTGCCGACGCGCAGCAAATTGCTGCTCAAGCTGAACTTGCTTGGACTGCATATCGTGCTCCATTTGAGCGGCCTGCTGGCGAGAGCTCTGGAGTAGCTGTTCGCACTGTTGGCGAACTTGATCTCTCATCTCATTAACTTGGCGCTCCGCTTCCTGCCGAACCGCAGCAGCACTTACGAGCTGTTCGCGCTGAATCTGGGCTTTTTGAACAATTTCGTCGGCCTGACTGCGCGCTGAGGTGATGAACTCATCCTTCTTTTGCAGCAACTGATCAGCTTGAGCAACCTGCCCAGGCAGCGATGCTCTAACGCCATCCATGATCTCGACAGCATCCTGCTCATTCACCAGCCTTCCACCACTAAAGGGAATGCGGCTACCTTCGAGAACAATTTCCTCGAGCTGGTCGAGCTGGTCGAGCACAGAGAACTGGATCTCGCTCATCGCAACTGACTTACAAAGCTGAATTAAAGAACCTCTTGAGGTCCTCCGCCACCACCGCCGGAACCATGTGTTCAACACGACCACCAAATTTGGCCACCTCCTTCACAACTGAACTGCTCAGAAAGCTGTAGTGGGCTGCGGTGCTAAGGAAAATAGTCTCAAATTCAGAATCCAAAGATCGGTTCGTATGAGCAATCTGGAGCTCATATTCGAAATCACTCATCGCTCGTAAGCCGCGCAAAATCAACTGGGCATGATGTTTGCGAGCACAGTTCACCGTCAGGCCGTTAAAGCTGGTCACCGTGACCCCCTGCAGATGGGAGGTGGCCTGGGTGATTTGCTCTAGCCGTTGATCAAGGCTGAAAGCTGGGGACTTCCCTGGGTTCTGGAGAACAGCGACAACCACTTCTCCAAATACAGAACATCCACGCTCGATCAAATCGAGATGTCCAAGGGTGAGGGGATCAAAACTGCCCGGGTAGAGAGCGCGCATCAGTCATGAAGGACTGATCGGATCCTATGCAGCGCAGGGTCTATAGATTCAACAAATGCAGCGTCCTTTGCTTGAGCAACCGGAGCGCCTGGAACAGCGCCTAAAAGAGATCCCCCCTGAGCCGGGCTGTTATCTCATGCGCGATGCCGACGATCGGTTGCTGTACGTCGGAAAATCAAAAACCTTGCGCAGCAGGGTTCGAAGCTACTTTCGCAGCAGCCATGACCTGAGCCCGCGCATCCGCTTGATGGTGCGTCAGATCTGCGAAATCGAATTCATCGTGACTGACAGCGAGGCAGAAGCCCTCGCTCTGGAATCCAATCTAATTAAAAACCAGCAACCACATTTTAATGTGTTACTTAAAGATGATAAAAAATATCCCTATCTCTGCATTACCTGGAGCGAAACCTACCCCCGCATTTTCATCACTCGACGTCGAAGATTTCGAAGCCCACTTGATCGATTTTACGGACCCTATGTAGATGTGGGATTACTCAGAAGAACCCTCTTTCTTGTGAAACGAGTATTTCCTCTACGCCAACGTCCACGACCCCTCTATCCAAATCGTACCTGCCTCAATTACTCAATTGGCCGTTGTCCAGGTGTTTGTCAGGAGAAGGTAAGTTCTGAGGACTATCACCAAATTTTACGCAAGGTTGCGATGGTGTTTCAGGGGCGGAGCGATGAACTCAGGCAACTCCTGAACCAGCAGATGGAACGCTACGCCGAGAGGCTTGATTTTGAATCTGCTGCGCGAATACGCGATCAGCTACAAGGTATCGACCAATTAACCGCTGATCAAAAAATGAGTTTGCCGGATGCATCGGTGAGTAGAGATGTTCTTGCCGTTGCCCAAGACGATCATTTTGCAGCCATTCAATTATTCCAGATGCGTGCTGGAAAACTCGTGGGAAGGCTTGGATTTGCAGCAGACGCAACAGACCTGCAAGCTGGATTAATTCTTCAGCGGGTGATCGAAGAGCACTACAGCCAGGTTGATGCTGTTGAGATTCCTCCAGAAGTCTTAGTGCAGCATCAACTTCCTCAACAGCCTTTAATTGCCGAATGGCTAAGCGAGCAAAGAGAGCGCAAAGTTCAGGTATTGCATCCCCAACGGCGGCAAAAAGCAGATCTGATTGATTTGGTGATGCGTAACGCTGAATTCGAACTCGGCCGGGCTCGTCAAAGCCAAGAACAACAGGCCTTGGCGAATGAAGATCTCGCTCAACTTCTTGAATTGGCCACACCTCCAAGGCGAATCGAGGGCTATGACATCAGTCACATACAAGGCAGCGATGCTGTTGCCTCCCAGGTGGTCTTTATTGACGGGCTTCCTGCCAAGCAGCATTACCGCCGTTACAAGATCCAAAGCAGCAGCATTCAGGCCGGTCACAGCGATGACTTCATGGCCATGGCAGAAATCATGCGCAGGCGCTTTCGCAAATGGGCCCGCGTCAAAGCTGAAGGTGCTGACCTGGTCGAAATCAGGCGTCAATCCAGCAGCAGCCTGAACATGGATGGACTGCATGACTGGCCCGATGTCGTGATGATTGACGGAGGAAAAGGTCAATTATCAGCAGTGATGGAAGCTTTGCGCGAGTTGGATTTGCATGAGGATCTTGTGGTGTGTTCCTTGGCCAAGCAACGGGAAGAGGTTTTCCTCCCAGAAGCAAAGCAACCTCTTGAAAGCGAGCCCGATCAACTCGGAGTGGCCTTGCTGCGGCGTTTGCGCGACGAGGCACATCGCTTTGCGGTGACCTTCCATCGACAGCAACGGGGCCAGCGGATGAAACGCTCACGACTCTCTGACATCCCTGGACTGGGGCCAAAACGTGTGCGGGATCTTTTGGCCCACTTTCAATCGATAGATGCCATTCAGCTCGCCAGCGCGGAACAGCTGCATCAAGCTCCCGGGGTTGGACTCTCGCTGGCGAAACAGATCCGCGCCTATTTTCATCCTCAGGAAGAGGATGAAAAAAACGTGATCATGGCAGGCGAGGACACAGCATGAAACGGTGCTTTCAAGCCAAGACTCTGATCTTCACTGTTTTGATCGGGTTCGCGATCACGCTGATAGGGCCTGATCGGGCTCTCGCTGCACCTGGCCTTTGCACAGGTGTGGTTTGCGCCGATGAGATCACTCGCAGCGCTAAAAATCACTGGCAACTGCGCATGCGCCTGGAAGATCAACAGGGGCATCGAGAACGTGTGGTGATGGACTGCCGCAACCAGCAGCTCAGCCCACGAGGCGGACTGGTGGATCGCATCCCAGCCACAGCTCTCGGAAGGCGTGCCTGTCGACTCGCGGGAGAAGCCGGATAACGCGTTATGGACATAACCCTTGTTTTTCCCCATCAGCTGTTCGAACACCATCCCGGCATTCGTGCCAACAGAAGCATTGCCCTGATTGCTGACGGCTTGATCCTTGGAGGTGATCCTGAGTGGCCACTCACCATCCATCCACGCAAGCTCCAATTGCATCAACAATCGATGCTTGCCTATCAGAAGCGCCTTGAATCCAAAGGCCATAGCGTTCTCACGCTGACGCCAAACGAACAGCAACAGACGTCAGATCTGCTGAAACAACTTATCGACGCTGGCTATCAAACGTTTTACCTCGCTGATCCAGTCGACGATCTTTTAACCAAGAGAGTCAGAAAGACCCTGCAACAGCAAAGTTGCGTTCTAGAGATTTTGCCCACTCCGATGTTGCTCACACCAACTGAAGTGATGGATGACTATTTCAATGGCCGACGCAAGCCAATGATGGGTATTTTCTATCAAATGCAGCGCAAACGCCTGGGAGTTTTGATCGATGATCAGGGGGCGCCTGTAGGAGGGCGTTGGAGTTTTGACGCCGATAACCGTAAAAAACTTCCCAAGGGAATCACTGTTCCCGAAGAACCATCTGTTGATTTGCCCGTTGATCACTTATCAGCACAACAATGGTTAGACACTTTTCTTCAACACAGACTTGCTGGTTTTGGCACCTACGAGGATGCAATCAGCTCCCAGCACCGCGTGATGTGGCATAGCGTTTTGACGCCCATGCTCAATCTGGGACTCCTCACTCCCCAACAGGTTTTAAACCAAACGCTCACAGCAGCAGACGCTAGTGAGATCCCCCTGAATTCTTTGGAAGGTTTTCTGAGACAAATTATCGGTTGGCGTGAATTCATGGCCGCCATGTATTTGCGTCACGGAGTAACGATGCGAAACAGCAATTTTTGGAATTTTGAGGATCGTGCCATCCCAGATGCTTTTTACCAAGGAACGACAGGAATTCCGCCGATTGATGATGCTATTAAACGTGCTCTAAAGACTGGATATTGTCATCACATTGAGCGCTTAATGTTGCTTGGAAATATGATGCTTCTGTGCGGCTTCCACCCCACCCGCATCTATACATGGTTTATGGAACTTTTTGTGGATGCCTACGATTGGGTGATGGTCCCGAATGTTTATGGGATGAGTCAGTTTGCTGACGGTGGAATCTTCACAAGCAAGCCTTATTTATCAGGTTCCAATTATGTGCGCAAAATGTCTGACTACAAACAGGGCGACTGGTGTGGGATTTGGGATGGCTTGTTCTGGAGTTTTATTCACCGTCATGGTGACTTTTTTCGTTCTCAGCCAAGGCTGGCAATGATGACCCGAAATCTCGATCGCATGGCACCCGAGGTCATGGAAACCCATTACTCCAAGGCGCAACAGTTTCTTGACTCGCTCAGCTAACGACTTTCTATTGTTGAGCTGCGATGAATTGGGTCATGACACTGACGCTTCCTCCTGAGGCTTACCTGTGGTTCAAGACCCTGCACATCATTGGAGTGGTGGTCTGGTTCGCCGGATTGTTTTATCTCGTCAGGCTGTTCATTTATCACGTTGAAGCAGAGGAGGAAGAGTCGCCTATACGCGAAGCCTTCAAAGCCCAGTACGCAGTCATGGAAAGGCGACTGGCCAACATCATCACCACACCCGGACTGATCCTTACCGTCACGATGGCAGCAGGGCTGTTGATCGCTCAGCCGTCCTGGCTGCAGCAAAGCTGGATGCACGCAAAGCTCGGGTTCGTGGGCTTGTTATTGGTGTATCACGTGTTCTGCTATCGACTGATGGGCCAACTTCAGGCTGGGGTCTGCCAATGGAGCGGACGACAACTTCGTGCCCTCAATGAACTGCCCACCCTTTTGCTCGTCCTGGTGGTGATGCTGGTGGTGTTCAAGACCCAGTTCCCCACTGGGGCGGCAACCTGGTTAACTGTCGGACTAGTGGTTTTCATGGCAGGAACTATTCAGTTCTATGCCCGCTGGCGTCGTCTTCGTGAAGCAGCCCTTGCGCAGGAGTCAGTCCGTGATGCATGACGAGCACCCGTTGCGGTCTGTCCTTGACACGGTTGGTCCTGAGAGTTGTCCAGGCTTATTGAATTTTCACTGCCATACCGTCTGCAGTGACGGCAGTCTGGAACCGATTGCTCTGATTGAACAAGCCAGTGAGCGGAAGCTGAGCCACATTGCGGTCACCGATCACCATTCGATCGCTGCCTACGTTCCGATGGTTGATTGGCTGGATCGCGCCCGCGATCGGGGTGAAACCATTCCAAGGCTTTGGAGTGGAATGGAAATCAGTTGCATCCTGCACGGATGCTTGGTCCACGTTTTGGCTCTTGGCTTTACGCCAGGACATCCCGCCCTTTTGCCCTATTCAAGCGGCGATGCTGCAGTGGGTGCTCCTCTTAGAGCTGGTGAGGTCCGCAAAGCCATTCACAGCGCCGGAGGGCTTGCAATCCTTGCCCATCCAGGTCGCTACAGATTGGGGTTCTCAGTATTGATTGAAGCGGCGGCAGCGCTGGGTTTCGACGGTGGTGAAGCCTGGTACGACTACGACATGCAACAACGCTGGGCCTCTACCCCGTTGATCTGTGAATCGATCGACAAACAGTTGAAGAACCTTGGCCTTTTGCGTAGCTGCGGCACCGATACCCACGGTATGGACCTAGAAGGCCGCTAAATTCACTTAACGATCTGGATTACAGGAATGGGCCTCTTTGATCGGCTGCTGAATTCAAGCTCCAAAAACGACGGTAAACAGGACGTTCCGAAGGATCGTGCGAAACCGAAAGCCGAAGCTTTCTACCTCGATTCAGACGCGTCGTCGTCCTACGGAAACGTGGACTACATGCGAGAAGCCAAGACGATTCGTCGCACCTTCCCCGGATCTGCCGACAACCCTGGCAATAAAGAGTTGGTGACCAAGGTCGACGCGATGGACGTCACGGTTGGAACGCGCACCAAAGGATTGGGCGATGAGAAGCCCAATGAGGAACCCGCGATTCCGTCTTTGCTCTCCAGCGGAATTCCTAAGCCAGTCAAAAAGACATTCGCTGAGACGATGACCCAGGAGCAACTGGATCAAAAACTTAAGGGCAATGCGTTCCGCACAGCTGGCGTCAATACGCCAATGGCACCTGATGCAGCCCCTATGGGACGTAAGGAAGAGTTGAAGTCCGAACCCGAAATTCAGCCAAAAAATTTGTCAGCAACTCGGGATCCATCTGCAAAACCTGGATCGATTGATCCGTTCAAGGCCATGGTTCGCGACCTCAACAACTAAGGCCTCCTTTCTCGACGGTCTCCTCGGCTTGAAGAACTAATCCCCTGATCTGGTCAAGCTGGTCGGGGGTTGGTTGAGACCACAAGCCTCGGTTGGCAGCTTCAAGTAGGCGTTCGGCCATATCCCTGAGAACCCAGGGATTAGAGCGGTTTAGAAAATCTTTTGTGCCCGCTTCCAGCAGCCACTGATCACAGATGGCCCCGTAGCACCAATCAGGAACTGCGTTCGTGGAAGCGTCATAGGCAAATAGATAATCAAGGCTGGCCCCCATCTCGAACGCTCCCTTGTAGCCATGCTGTTGCATTCCCTGGATCCAGCGTGGATTTAATAAACGGCTCCTCACTACCTTGTCGATTTCACGGCTGAGGGAATGAATGCGAAGCCGTTCTTGGCGAGAGTGATCTGCAAACCAGGGCTGCACTGAGATTCCACCGGAGCGACGCACCGCAGCAGTCATCCCCCCATGAAACTGGTAATAGTCATCAGAGTCGAGCAGATCGTGTTCCCTGTTGTCCTGGTTATGGAGGACAACCTGCACGTGACGCAGAGCACCCTCTAACCCTGCGCGATTGGGTTGGGCTCGAACGTCGCTGTCGTAACTCCACGAACTCCAGGCTAAAAAAGCTTCGCCAAGTTCGTCCTGGTTGTCCCATTGTCCCGAATCGATCAAGGCCTGTAATCCGGCGCCATATGCACCCGGTGCAGAACCAAAAATCCTCGATTGAGGCCCTTCCTCACGGGTGATCGCGGCTAGCGGGTTTTCATCGTCTGTTTCATCGAGTGATGCGATGAGTTGCACAGCACGATTCACCCAGCCCACAAGCTGGGGGAAGGCATCACGGAACAGGCCTGACATGCGCAAGGTGACATCAACCCGCGGTCGAGCCAGCAGGCTCAAAGGAATCACTTCAAGCTCCACCATTCGGCGTGTTGGACCATCCCAGAGAGGACGTACCCCAAGCAACGCAAACATCTGGGCGATGTCTTCACCGCCATTGCGCATCGTGGCTGTTCCCCACACCGACAACGCAAGGTGCCTCAGATCCTCTCCTTCCTCGAGTCGGTAGAGATCCAACAACTGCTCAGCGCTACGCCGGCCTAAATCCCAGGCCGCTTCGGTGGGAAGACCCCGCAGGTCAACGGAATAAAAATTTCGACCCGTTGGCAACACATCTGGACGACCACGCGTTGGGGCTCCGGAAGGTCCACTAGCGATCCGTCGTCCAGCCAAAGCAGCAAGAAAGGCCTTCTTTTCACTGGAAGCACAGGCCAACAAACGCGGTAACAGCTCGTCGCGCAAGCGCAGCAGAGCAGGCTCTGTGTTCTCCTGGAGCCACTGCTGCAGCAAAGGACACAGAGATTCAGAAGGCTCGTCTGTGATCTGCTCCAGCAACCTGAGCGCTTGATCATCGAGCCAACTCACAGCTGCCGATACTCGTCTGGGCTGGTCACAACCCAACCGCTCGAGGGTTCTGCAGTCGTGGTCGCTCAGACGAGCACCGTCTTCATCCGACCAGGGGTCGCATTCCAGTCCAACCACCTTGGCCATCGCCTGAGTGATGCCTTGACAGCCACCGGAAGGCGATCGAGCAATGGCTAGAAGTAGTTCTCTCTGAATCGACGGTTCAGGCTGACTGCCTAAACGATGCAGGCCTGTTCTGATTTGCGCCTCCTTCAACTCACAGAGATAGGTTTCAACTTGATCAAGACAGCGGGCCCAAGAATCGTTGTCTTGATCCGCAGCGTTTGATGGATCGTTGAATGAATTGGGGAAGGAAGGCCAATCAAGGCGTTGAAGCAACTGCTTAATTTGCTGCTCAAGCAGATCGCATCGTTCGGCAGCAACCTGACGAGCCTCGACGTACTCATCCAACAAGGCTTCCAGAGACAGCAAAGATCCGTGCAACCCAGCCCGACCCAAGGGCGGAGTGAGGTGATCGAGAATCACCGCATGCCCCCGACGCTTGGCTTGGGAACCCTCCCCAGGATCATTCACGATGAACGGATAGACGTGAGGGATCGGAGCAAGCGCCAGTCCTGGCCCACAGGCCTCACTAAGGCCAACCGACTTGCCTGGTAGCCATTCGGCGCTGCCATGTTTCCCCACATGGACCATCAGCTGGGTGCCATGCACCTCCTGCAGCCAGAGATATTGGGCCAAATAACGATGTGGAGGAGGGAGATCAGGGGAATGAAGATCACTGATCTGATCGGGGTCGTAGCCACGGCTGGGCTGAATCAACACAGCCACATGACCCAGCAATAGACCATGCACAGCAAACCCCTTCTCCTCCAGATCCACGGCCTGTTCCGGTGAGCCCCATCGGCGCTCAATCAGAGCTCGAGCTTCAGGGGTGAGCTGGCACCACCAGCGCAAGTAGTGGTTGAGGGGAAGATAGGCAAGGGGCTGAAGGTGAGAACTCTCCGGATCGTTGCTGCGTCCAGATAACAGTTGGGCCATCAGCGCCTGTGACTCATCCGGACGCGACTCGCTGCCAAGCGCAACGCCGGCTTCAGAAAGCCAGTTCAAGATATTGATGGTGCTAGCGGGAGTATCCAGACCAACCCCATTAGCCAAACGTCCATTGCGAACGGGGTAATTCGCAAGCACCAATGCCACGCGCTTCTCTGCTGCGTTCGTTTGACGAAGATCCACCCAACAACGGGCATGGTCCGCAAGCCAATTCAGCCCAGCAGCGTCGGCAACCAATCCTTTGACAGCGGTCGACAAGCTGGATTCCGCATCCTGAACTTCACGGAATGCACCGATTCTCGTGGTGATGCGTCCATCCAACTCAGGAAGCACCACTTGAAGGGAGAGATCGATGGGATCGAGCCCCTGGGTGGTTGCGTTCCAGGCTTGTTTGGATCGTCCCGAGCAAAGCAGTTGCAACACAGGTAGATCAAGGCCATCCCAAAGCGGAGTGCCCAGCCCCGCCTCTTGAAACTGCACCGATGCAAATGCCGTGGTGCTGACCACCAGCTGAACATCCTGCGCTTGAAACGCTCGTTGCACCCCCTCCTGAACCACGGGATCTCTCAAACTGCTCACCCAGAGGGCACGCGGTGCAAGCCCACGGCTTCGCAACGCCCTTAAAAGTTGATCACACCAATCCGTGTCAGCAGCGCGGGCGTGGGTCCGATACAGCAGGACTCCGACCTTCGCACCAGATTCATCACGCCAATCAAAAGGGGCTGGATCAGCCATCCGTTCCGGCTGTAGATCGGTCGCGTCATTGAGGGTTTCAGGTTCCTTGCAACTGGTGATGAAGGGATGAATCGCCTTCAAAACCTTCGTCATATTGAGCATCCCGCCTTCGCTTAACAACAGAGCTAACTGTTGAGAAAGGGTGGAAGACACCGATCCAATCGGATGGAGTTCGTCATTTTGATCAGCGGTCCCCGCCAAGACGATCAAGGTTCGCTGTGGGGCAGAAGACTGCCAACGGCGGCACTGTTCAAGCCCGTAACTCCAGTGCCCCCGCCCACCCAACAAGCGCACTACAAGAACCCGAGCTGTACTCCCCGTTGTGGCCAGATAGTGGTCAATTTGAGCCGGATGTTGCAGACAATCGAGCGGCAAGGCACGCAATTGCTCCTTCCACTGCCCCAGCTCTGGCTGCCGAAGACAAGCCGAGA
Source organism: Synechococcus sp. ChBW.bin.23 (assembly GCA_037620855.1). Classification (GTDB taxonomy): domain Bacteria; phylum Cyanobacteriota; class Cyanobacteriia; order PCC-6307; family Cyanobiaceae; genus Synechococcus_C. The sequence continues at coordinate 18,606 of JASJLK010000010.1, forward strand.
GTGTACTGATATCGGTCGCAGCGCTAGTCAGGAAAAGAATGGGGGCAGGCGGTTGCTCAACAACGGTGAAAACCTCGTTGCTTTCGGTGCCAGGAAGACTGCTCAGTCGATGCATGTTTCCATTCTGGTCTGATCACATCACACACACCGAGCGAGGTGAGTGAGAAAATTTGAGCATCGATCAATGAGCGATGCATCAGTTCCTTCCCTACGCCTGGTTTGAAGGCCGCTGCATTCCGTTTGACCAGGCCAAAGTTTCGATCGCCACGCATGCCCTTCACTACGGCACAGGTGCTTTCGGAGGCATGCGCGCGATTCCAGATCCCGAAAAGCCTGGCGGCATGCTGTTGTTTCGACCGGACCGCCATGCCCGGCGTCTCTCCCAAAGCGCCAAGCTCCTGCTCGCTGATCTCACGGAAGAAACCGTGATGAAGGCTCTCGTTGCAGTGCTAAAGGCTAATAAGCCCACAACGTCCATCTACCTGAGGCCGTTTGTCTACACGAGTGATTTAGGCATCGCCCCACGTCTGCACAACATTGAGACTGATTTTCTGATTTACGGCTTAGAGCTCGGCGATTACCTCTCTCCTGATGGCGTGAGTTGCCGAATTAGTAGTTGGACCCGGCAGGAAGATCGCTCCCTTCCCCTGCGCGGAAAAATCAGTGGCGCATACATCACAAGCTCACTTGCCAAAACGGAAGCCGTCACCAGCGGCTTCGACGAAGCCCTGCTCATGAACACGCGGGGAAAGGTGAGCGAGGCCAGCGGCATGAATCTGTTCTTGGTACGCGATGGCGTCCTGATCACACCTGGAGTTGATCAAGACATTCTTGAGGGAATCACCCGCTCAAGCGTGATTGAGCTGGCTAAGCACATGGGATTGCAGGTGATCGAACGCCCCGTTGATAAAACCGAACTCTGTATCGCCGATGAAGTATTCCTCACAGGAACTGCGGCGAAAATCACGCCGATTCGTCAACTCGAATCCACGGTCTTACCGACTAATCGACCGGTGATGGATGCCTTAAGGCAACGTCTGGTGTCGATTACGGAAGGACGAGATCCTGAATTCAGCCACTGGGTCACCAGAATCGAGCTTGAAGACTAAGGATCGGCCTACAGATCAAGAGCAGTTCATAGAATGGCTGGAGACAAGTAACTGAGCGATGCAGGCCGTCACCGAGACCCCCACCGTGATCGCCTCACGTTTTTTAAAGCGGCTACATGATCCATCAAGGCCCGTCTTGGTGTTTGACGGAGCAACAGGAACCTCCCTGCAGCAGCTGGATCTATCCGCTGAGGATTTCGGCGGAGAAGCATTAGAGGGTTGCAATGAAAACTTGGTGGTCACACGACCCGATGCCGTTCAAAACGTGCATCGACAGTTTCTTGAAGCCGGTTGTGATGTCATCGAAACCGACACCTTTGGTGCCGCATCTGTAGTCCTGGTCGAGTACGGCCTAGAAGACAAAACCTTCGAGCTGAACAAGCGTGCTGCTGAGCTGGCCAAAGAAGTGGCCATGGAATACAGCACCGACGAAAAACCACGCTTCGTAGCTGGGTCCATGGGACCCACCACAAAATTACCCACGCTCGGACACATCAGTTTTGATCTCCTTCGCGATTCCTATCAGGAGCAAGCGGAAGGACTGATTGCCGGCGATGTAGATCTGCTCATCATTGAGACCTGTCAGGACGTTCTGCAAATCAAGGCTGCTCTTCAAGGAATTGAGCAAGCTTTTGAAACTAGCGGTGAACGCCGCCCCTTGATGGTGTCCGTGACGATGGAAACCACAGGCACCATGCTGGTGGGTTCCGACATTGCAGCTGTTGTTTCCATTCTTGAACCTTTTCCGATTGATATTCTCGGGCTGAACTGCGCAACAGGTCCTGAACAAATGAAAGAACACATGCGTTATCTGACTGATAATGCTCCATTTGTGGTGAGCTGCATCCCCAACGCAGGCTTACCAGAAAATGTTGGAGGCGTAGCGCATTACCGGCTGACACCAGTGGAATTGAAGATGCAATTAATGCATTTCGTAGAAGATCTTGGGGTTCAAGTAATTGGTGGATGTTGCGGGACTACACCTGCTCATATTGGAGCTCTTGCTGAAATTTCATCAGAGCTGAATGCCGCACCAAGAAATGTGCGCACTCACCACCATGAAAGAAAAGTTCTCAGTTATGAAGCGGCAGCCTCATCAATTTATGGCGCAACTCCCTACCTACAAGACAATTCATTCTTGATCATCGGTGAACGACTTAATGCAAGTGGCTCTAAGAAAGTACGTGAATTACTGAATGAAGAGGATTGGGACGGACTGGTCGCCGTTGCCCGAGGCCAAGTTAAAGAAAATGCTCATGTGTTGGATATCAACGTTGATTATGTCGGTCGAGATGGTGAACGAGATATGCGCGAACTGGTGAATCGAGTTGTCACCAACGTGAATCTTCCTTTGATGCTGGATTCCACCGAATGGCAAAAGATGGAAGCCGGACTCAAAGTTGCTGGAGGGAAGTGCATTCTCAATTCAACGAACTACGAAGATGGTGATGAACGTTTCTTCAAAGTGTTGGAGCTAGCCAAACGTTACGGAGCTGGAGTGGTGATTGGCACGATCGACGAAGACGGTATGGCCCGGACTGCAGACCAAAAGGTTGCGATTGCGAAGAGGGCCTATCGAGATGCTGTGGAGTATGGAATTCCAGCTCGGGAAATCTTTTATGACGCACTCGCACTACCAATCTCAACAGGCATAGAAGAAGATCGACGCAACGGAGCTGAAACAATCGAAGCCATTCGGAGGATACGCAAGGACCTTCCCCATGTTCATGTGGTTCTTGGTGTATCCAATGTGAGCTTTGGCTTGTCCCCTGCCGCCAGAATTACGCTGAATTCCGTCTTTTTGCATGATTGCTGCGAAGCTGGAATGGACGCGGCCATTGTTTCACCAGCCAAGATTCTTCCTCTGATGAAAATTAGCGAAGACCATCAGAAAGTTTGTCGAGACTTGATTAATGATCGCCGTGGATTTGAAGGCGATATTTGCACTTATGACCCTCTTACAGTTCTAACAACTTTATTCGAGGGTGTAAGCGCCAAAGCGGCTCGTGAATCGGGACCATCCCTGAGCGACCTCCCCGTCGAAGAACGTCTGAAACAACACATCATTGATGGTGAACGGATTGGGTTGGAAGATGCTCTGAAAGAGGGCTTAAATAATTATCCGCCCTTAGACATCGTCAACACATACTTGCTTGACGGAATGAAAGTGGTTGGAGAGCTATTTGGTTCCGGACAAATGCAACTTCCTTTTGTTCTGCAATCTGCCGAAACGATGAAATCTGCGGTGGCATTTTTAGAGCCCTTCATGGAAAAAGAAGAAGGCAAACGATCTGCAAAAGCTAAGTTTCTAATCGCAACAGTCAAAGGAGATGTTCACGATATTGGTAAAAATCTTGTGGACATTATTTTAACTAACAATGGTTATGAAGTTATCAATCTTGGCATCAAGCAAGATGTAAATGCAATAATTAACGCCCAGGAAGAGCATCAAGCAGATTGCATTGCCATGAGTGGACTCCTAGTGAAATCCACAGCATTCATGAAAAATAATTTGCAGTCTTTTAACGAAGCAGGTATCAATGTACCGGTCGTTCTAGGTGGGGCTGCACTTACACCTAGGTTCGTCAATAAAGACTGCAACGATGTTTATGAAGGCAAAGTGATTTATGGAAAAGATGCATTTACAGATCTGCGGTTTATGGATGCCCTAGTCACGGCAAAAGCGAAGGATCGCTGGGATGATCGCGCTGGATTTCTCGATGGCACCCCTGATGGTCTTTCGATTGGTGGTGATTCGAAACCCTCAGAAACAGTCGACGCATCGCCTGAAAGCTCCTCTGAGCCAACTGAGACAGCTGATCTAAAGCTTCCCGTCAGCTACTACCGATCAGAAGCCGTTCCCGAAGAGAAAGCCGTCATCACCCCCTTCCTTGGCGCATCCGTCCTTCAGGGAGAAGATCAGATTCCGCTCGACGAAGTGATTGCGTTCCTCGACCGACAAGCCCTCTTCGCTGGTCAGTGGCAGATGCGCAAAGCCAAAAATCAAAGCCGTGAGGAGTACGAACAGGATCTCGCTGACAAGGCAGAGCCAATCCTCCAAAAATGGCTGGCGCGCGCCAAAGATGACCAACTCCTACATCCAGCAGTGGCTTATGGCTATTTCCCTTGTGGTCGCGATGACAACGCGGTGGTGGTGTTCAACCCGGAAGGGGGTTCAGAGCTGGGACGATTTGACGTCCCCCGTCAGCGGAGTGGGAATCGCTATTGCATCGCCGATTTCTTCCGAGACCTCAAAGATGGTCAACCCTGCGATGTGCTCCCGATGCAAGCGGTCACCATGGGTGAGGAAGCCAGTCGCTTCAGCCAAGAGCTATTTCGCAAGGATGCCTACAGCGACTATCTGTTTTTTCACGGATTAGCCGTTCAGATGGCAGAAGCGCTTGCTGAGTGGACCCATGCCCGGATTCGCCGTGAATGCGGCTTCTCCGATCCAGAGGGGATGCCTCTCAGAGACATTTTTGCCCAGCGCTACAGGGGTAGCCGTTATTCCTTTGGCTATCCAGCCTGTCCCAACGTGGCGGATTCCCGCCAACAACTGGAATGGCTTCAGGCTGATCGTATTGGTTTGACCATGGACGAAAGCGATCAACTCCACCCAGAACAAAGCACAACAGCCCTAGTTGCTTTGCACAGCAACGCTCGCTACTTCAGCGCTTAAACCAAACAACAGTGCAGTGCCTCAGACTTCTGAGGCATTGCACTTACTCCAATGGACTTCAGCGGCCCCGACGCCATCGACAATGCGATTAAGGCTGGGTTGGACATCGATGGAAGCCCTCTTCCAGAAGCGATGCTCACGCTCTACCGCGAGGTCATGGATCAAGAGGCACAACGAAAGCGCAGCGGAGTGCGTAAGTCGATGAGGAACCGGATCGTCCGCACTGGTGCCAAACATTTCAGCCAAGACGTCTTGAACACCCGATTAATCGAGGCTGGCTGGGAAGGCCTGAAGGACAAGGAGATCAGCTTCTACTTCAGCTGACAGCCCTTTGAATGTGAGCTCTGCAGGATCACTCCTGGCAGAGCTTTTCCATCGAGTCAATAACGTCCTGCTGAAAATCATCTAGCGCACTGGACTCGCTCAAATCGAATCCCTCTCCCGCAGCGTTCTGCGCAAGATCCTGAAAGTGCAAGGCTCCCTCACCATTGGCAAGAAACTCAATAGCCGATGACTCGCCGCTTTCGCGGAACGAATCGCAGAGGGCGATAAACGCCGCGTCTTCAGTGAACTCCCAATCCATCGAGGAGGCATAACTGAATGACCTCTAACGCCTAACCCCCGTGATCCGTCAACCATCTCGTCTCGGAATGTGCCAGTCGTTCGGCAGACTCCTGGCAGCAAAAGCAAACAAATGCCGTCACAACAACAAGAGCAAAAGCCAGTTGGGAAGGTTGATTTGAATGTTTTAGGTGATGCGCTTGAGGGCTGCAGTTGTGAGCCGATGACAGGTTGGTTTCGAGATGGACATTGCCGCACCGATCCCAGCGACTTGGGGCAACACAGCGTCTGCTGTGTGATGTCAGAACGATTTCTCAATTACAGCAAGGCCCAGGGCAATGATCTGAGCACTCCCATGCCCGACTTCGGCTTCCCTGGTCTCAACCCAGGCGATCACTGGTGTGTCTGCGCCCCACGCTGGAAGCAGGCCTATGACGACGGAATGGCACCACTGGTACGACTCGAAGCAACCGAACACACAGCGCTGCAGGTGATCCCTTTGGAGGTCCTCAAAAAGCACGCTCACCAGGGGATCTCTTGACCATCCCACGCCAGGAAACGGCCGCTGTCGCCTGCTGTCTGCTCGAGCAAAACATCGAGCAATAGGGCGGCAGCTTTTTTTGGACTGAACAGACGATCCGGCGGAACAAAATCTTGAAACGGCTTGGAAAGCGCTGTGTCAGTGGTGCCTGGATGCAACATCGTGACTGTGGCCAATGGAAAACGCCGCGCCCACTCCACACTCAACGAACGCAAATACATGTTCTGCGCCGCTTTGGCACCGCGATAGGCATACCAGCCCCCAGTTCTGTTGTCGCCGATGCTCCCCACTCGCGCGCTGAGACTCGCAAAGTGAAATGGGCGATCACGCTTCAGGGCAGGCTCAATCGCTTTAGCCAAGAGAAGAGGCCCAGCAGCATTGATCGCAAAGGATTCCATCAAATGATCGGCACAAACCTGCTGCAGACGCTTCTCAGGAGAGAGGGAGCCTCCATGCAGTCGCCCAGTGGCATTGATCACCAAACGCAGGGGCTGTGGATCCTTCAGGAGCCTCTGAGACAACGCCGCAAGACTCTGGGAAGACTCGAGATCCACCAGCCAATCGCCGCATTCGTCATCCGCTGAACCCACGGTTCGGCCGCAGAGCATGACCTCCAGAGCGGGCTGACGGCGTTGCAGCTCCTCCGCAAGTGCCGTACCGAGACCACCACGGCCAACGATCAATGCACGGCCAATCCAAGCAACTCTGTTGATTTCAGGCATGATCGAAAGCGTTGTCCGAGGGACAGTGAGACAGCTCACCCCACTCTTGCTGGGCATGACCGCCACCGCGGGACTGATCGGTGTCGTCGCCTGGAGTGTCCAAGCAATTGGGCAGCTCGATCAACAGCGAGCCCAAAAAACTACCCTCGAAACGCTGCTTGAGAGCTCCGAAAAAGATCAAGCAACCGTTCCCTCCTCTGCTGATAAAAGCCAGATCCATGAACCTCCAAACAAAAAGATGTTGCACCCCGTTCATGGTGCAAGTTCACTACCACTAGAAGCTCCTGGAAACCCAATTGTGCGCGTTGCTCTGTTGAGTCAATCGCCACTGCGTGCCGTGGAATTATCAGGGCAAGCCGAGTGCCGATTCAGCACCGGTGAGGTCGTGCATAAAAGAACCCTTAAAAAACTTTTTGCTGATCCTCGTTTGAACCTAGTGACCTGCCAATCAGGTCAAAATGGGGCCGTAGTCGTGAATGAACACTCCTATCCGGAGACGGTCTATTTCCTCAACAGAGGTCATGGTTGGATTGCGATTAATCAACTTTCTTTGGAGCGTTACGTAGCCTCTGTGGTCGGTGCTGAGATGCCGAGTCACTGGAATCCTGAAGCGTTAAAGGCACAAGCTGTTGCCGCACGGTCCTATGCCCTCGTGCATCTTGTACGTCCTGCCGATTCCGATTTCAATCTTGGTGATACGACCCGTTGGCAAGCCTATGGAGGCCTCAATAGTCAAAGCGGCCCCACGGCAGCCGCCACAAAAGCGACCCAGGGTTTGGTGCTCAGTTTTCAAGGAGGACTAGTTGAATCGCTGTACGCATCGACCAGTGCAATCGCTGCAGAGGCACACAGCCATTTGGGAGCAAGTATGAGTCAGCACGGCGCACAAAACCTGGCAATGAAGGGGCTCAAATTCAATGAAATACTTAGTCGTTATTACGTGGGTGCTTCCCTAGCGAGGCTCAAAAAAAATGGGAACTGAGACCTTCTGGAATCGAGCTCTCGAGCAAAGCGAAAGGGCACTGAAGTCTGGAGCTCTCGTCCCTCTCAGTACCTCATTAGAACATCTTGTTGATAGTCCAGAATCCAATTTTGAGTTACGAACTCTCGAAAGTCGCTTCCCCAAACATTTAAAGAGAGAAGGACCTAAACCCAATCCCTTTCAACCATGGGACCCGCAACTTGAGGTGGCACGTTTAGATCCAGGTCATACGTTGATTTTGAATAAATATCCGGTCCAACGCGGACATATGCTTCTGATTACTACCAATTGGGCAGCCCAGGATAGTTGGCTCACATTGGCTGACTGGACAGCGTTAGTTCAGGTTGATCAAGACACATCTGGACTGTGGTTTTTCAACAGCGGACCCATTTCAGGCGCTAGTCAACCCCATCGACACCTTCAACTTCTGCCGCGCAGAAAAGACGAGATTAGTTGTCCCAGAGACCTCTGGTTTCAAAAACAATTGGCTTCACAAAGAAGTTGCGAAACAACAAGCGATTCTTTGTTGAACTGCTGCTCCGTCGTCTCGCGATTAAATCAAAGAAAGAATCAAGATGAACAGGCAAAACATCTATACGACTGCTATCTATCACTTTCTGAACAGCTTGGAAATGGTCACCCCTCTCAAGATCATCGCCCAAGATCTTTCTACAACCTGTTACTGACTCCGCACTGGATGGCGATGGTGAGGCGCAGGCGAGAAGGTGCTGCAGGTTTCAGCATCAATGCCCTCGGATTCGCTGGATACCTCTTGGCCACTACAAGCGCTGATCTGAACTGGCTCAAAACTCATGGCCCCGAGGCCTTGTTGCGTGAAGTGGTTCTCGAAATCCGTGGAAACACGGTTGTGGAGTCATCCCCCTAGCTGTCTGTCTGAAGAAGGACAACCGTCCGATTCCGACCCAGCTTCTTGAACAACCGCCATGAACGAAAGCCACACGATCAGAAACGAACGGATCGAGCATCATCTGAACCTGGTCGATCCGATTGCTGGGCATTACGCCAGACGATCGGGCATGGACCGAGATGATCTCAAACAGGTAGGCAGGCTTGGGTTATTGCGTGCCGCAGAAGGCTATGAGCAAGGTCAAGACAAGCCGTTTGAGGTGTATGCAAGGCCCCACATCAGGGGAGCCATTCTTCATTACCTCAGAGACAGCGTGGGACTGGTACGACTCCCTAGACGACTCCAAGAACAAGCCCAGAACACAATTAAAAATAGCTCCTCAAAACCACAACAAGCTGGAGCAATGTCAGCGGAGATGGAACTCAATGTCCACACCTATCGCCGTCGTCAATCTTGGGAACCCTTGGACGAGAGCAGGGTGGCAGCAGACCAACCTGAATGGCAGCCGATGCTGATGCAGGAAAGCGCCCGTCGAATCTGGAGAGCGATTCATGAATTGCCGCCATCGGAACAAAGGGCGCTTATTGAGGTGGTGGTCGAAGGTGCCAGCCTCCGTGCTGCTGGGACAAATCAGGGTGTCAGCGCAATGACAATGCAGCGAAGGCTGAAACGGGCTCTAGCCCAGTTGCGACAGGAGCTTATTGATCAAGATTCGTCGCTGTGGTCGCGCTGAATTTGGCCCTCTAGTGTGGTCATCGCTGCAGTGACAGCAGCAAGTTGACGTTCAAGTCCATCGCGCCAGAAACGGAGCATCTCCAACTTGCGCTGTTGGTGATGACTCCGCCAATGACTGGAATCACATGAGGGCTGGCAGAAAAAAGGAGGCAACATGCTCGAACACAAGATCTTCCATAATCCTGGCGAATTGTTCCAGAAATCGGGACTGCCAACACACACTTGGCGCTTGTGAACCAGGCGATTAGGTTTAGAACTTGCGGAAGAATCAAGCCGCATGAGCAAAAAACCAGTCTCGCGTGTCTCACCGATTATCAAAACTGGTCCTAATCAGCGTCGCAATTGCGATATGTGATTTAGGTGTCGTGGAGAAGGCGCACGCTTACGTGCCTTTAATGGCTGGGCAGAGAGCTCGAGCTCTCAATGGCACCTTTAATAACGTTCCAGTCCTTCATTCCAACCAACCCGAAATTGTCAAAGGGCCTGGGATCCTCGTCAATACAGCGCCAGGTTCTGCTATTGCCGCCGAAAACAACCAGCCGTTAAGGAATGCTGAATTCACATTTAATGGCGAATTTGGATTGCATATGCACCATAAGTACTACCCTCAAGACAGTAGTAAATTAGGTGGTCGTCGAGCCCGAGGATTGCTGACGGTTGCAGCAATTGCTATCAACCCAGGCAGCAAACCTGTGACCCTTAAATTTAAAAGAGGCTCTGTTAAAAACAGTTTCGAGGCTCCTTATCACCCCAACCGTTTAATGGGGGTAAAGCCCCTCGGCAGACGGCCTTGGAACACTGGCCCAGGTGACGCAACCGCAGTACAAATGCTGAGAGGAGAACTTGATCGCAAACTCCCTCAGCAAATAACGATTCCGCCTAGAAGTCGCAAAGTGATTGTTAGTTCCGTTCTTCCTGCCAGAGGAATTATGAACGGTCTGTTGAGAGGTCGCAGTGACGGGCAATTCCAACTTGCTGTTGTAGCAGCAGAGGAAACAAACCAAGAGCAAGAGCTTATCGCTGTTCTTGATAGCGGTAGACTGGCACCAGGGCGTATTTATTTAAAACGCCTCAATGAGATTCGTACCGGAAAAGTCTTTTCAAGAGTGGCTGGTGTTGCTCTTGGCGACGAATACAAGGCCTCGATCAATCATGATCTGTCGCAAAGTGCATTACACATTCCTTTGACAAGTACTCGCAAACATCACTTTGGAACTAGAGATATACAGGTCAATCAATTATCCACACGAATGATTGATTCCGCTCTTAACAATGTTGGCACCTACGGAGTGCGCTTTGATGTTGAGCTGAATCTCTCTGGCATTGGGTCTCACGAGTTGGTTTTAAGCCATCCAGTGGCATCCGGTCGAAAACCTTTCACAGCATTCCGAGGATCGATCGGAATCAAAAGTGCTGAAGGCTATCGAGAAGTTCATGTTGGAATGAAATCAGGTCAGAGCCTGCCCCTCGGCCAAATCAATGTTCAGCCAAATACTGTCAATCCCATCACAGTGAGCGTTGTTTATCCAGCTGATGCCACGCCAGGTCACTTGCTTAGCGTGGTTCCCGTGACCCAGCTCGCCTTGCTTCGTCGTCGTGAGGAGTTGCTTGAAGCAGCAAGGAAAGCTGAAGCAGCGGCAAAAAAACGCAAGGTTGTTCCACCAACGCCTCCACCGGCGATCAATTCACAGCAAGATCTCCGTCAGGCGAACGACAACAAGCCAAAGCCGATCATCAGATCTCCTCTACCTGAAGCCACGACTCGGATCTATCTGAAACCAGCCCCAAGAATTCAGCCGACGACGATTGCCGCGCCATCAACTGGTGCCAATCAGTTGCCATCAGCAATGATCATGCCTCAGCGCGTTAATGACTCATTGAATCAACGCTATCGCGATGCCATCAAGGCTCAACAGGATTGGCTGCGCCGACTGCAAGGTCGATAGGCTTCGCGCATCGTTTTACTCGGATCATCGCGGCAAACTGATGGGGCGTCGGATCACACTTGAACTTCCTGATCATCTCGTTGATCGCATCGACGAGCTGAAGAAAGAGTGGTGCATCAGAGCCAGAGGCGATTGCTTAACGCGATTGCTGGAAGAAATCTGGACTGACGAGACAGGTTTTGAGACAGGCTTAGAAGCAGGTGTCGGCGATCCACTCAATACAGGAGTCAGCGAGGATCCAGCGTACTTATCAGTCGCGACCTCGCCTGATGACATCGAAATAAAGCGAGACCAGCGACTAACGGAACCCTCGTACAACGAAGACCGGGCAATCGTCTTAGTTCGCCGTAGTCAAGACCCTAAGGAGCAAGACACAACGTCAGTGTTCACCCCCGACACCAGTCAGCCGAGGGAGATCAATACAAAAAATCGGGGCATCGACTTACCTGGATTTGTGCGAAGCCGCACGCAGGCAATCCGAACCAGCCTGCAACAGCCTCAAACATCAGAAGAAGGACGTGAAAGGCCCTTTGTACCAGTGGTGAGCTTCGATCACCTAACCGCATGCTGCAATAAAGCCATTGATCACTGGACCAGCCTGTATGGATCAGCGCCTAGTGCAACGGTTCTTGAAGCTGTGATGCTCTGGATGGCCCGAGATATTTGGCCCCAATTAGACGGAAGCGAGGGGCGCACCTTCACCTGGAGCCAAGTCAACCAATCGATGCAGGATGTCTGCACTGATTGGTCCGTGCAGTCTCCAAAATTTGAACAAGTGATTGTCGCTGCTGCAGTTCTCGAAGATCCGTTTGCTGCAGGCAACGTGGAGGATCGCATCCCAACTTTGATTCGTCGCTTTGTGAACCGCTTCAAAAGGAGTCGGCGTGTGACGTCATTTGAGACCTTGGAATCCACCATGACCCTGCATGGTGCGCTGCGATTACTAGATTTGCCCACGCAAGCTGGAGCATCCCTCACTCTGCGTTCCATCCGAGACGCATACAAGAACAAAGCGATCGAAGCCCATCCAGATGCCGGTGGCTCTACGGATGGAATGAGACGACTGAATGAGGCATATCAGATGCTGCGAGAGCTCTACAGGGACAAAGAGTCGCAGTAGTCCCAAATATGTATCAAAACGAGACTTTAAGTAAGACACGAAAGAGATGAATAAGACACAAAAGTCTCATTTGAGTCTCTTGACTAGTCTCAGTACAAGTCTCATACGAGATACAGGATTAATTTGTTGTTATGAACTCACTTTTCCATCGTTTTAAATGCAGGCCTTCCCTTATCCCTCTATTCATTGAGCCAACAAAAACCAATAGATCATCCAGACCTGAAGATCCATTGTTTCGATGAGCATCAAGTTGATCGTCTACAGCATGTCCAAGCCCGACAATCGAATGTCCAAGTGATTCTTGCCCAATCCAAACACTAGTCGTAGCCTTACTTTTGCAGCTTGCGTACCTGCTATAGACACAGTGACGCAAGAACAATGGACGGCCTAGCCAGCTCTTTGCCCCGGGTCACCGTTTACAGGATGACAACAGTGGCGCAAGCTTTCGCCGCATCAAACGAATGAAACAACAAGCTCAGATGAGTCTCATTTCTAGACTCATGACGAGTCTTATCTGCCACATACGAAACCAAGGTTGCGGGGATCATTGTTGCCGCGAGCCCATTCGCATAAAACGAAGAGCAAGTGCAATTCGCAATAACAAGCCCGATTTAACAGAGCAAGGCCCGCCCGCCCTCAGCAATCAACATTAAATCTTAGAAGTCTCATCTAAGACCGCTAACTAGACCTAGCATGAGTCTCAAGAAAGACGCATGCAAGCAGTTTTAAATGTCGTTGCATTAAAAAAGCCGCCCCTGCAGGCGGCTGTCAAATGAAAGCAGGACTGTTCACGTCGAAGTTTGCATTCCTTGAATGAGGTAATCAAAGTAAGGAGCTGCGAGAGCTTGCTGATCTTCGGAAAGAAGGGCCAAGGATGCCACTCTCATGCAGCGCATTGCTTCCACCATTCCAGGCATCGGGACCCCAAGACTGTTGTACATCTCACGGGCGCCTACGAGACCAATCTGTTGGATGAGCTCGGTACTGCCGGCAAGAACTCCGTAGGTCACAAGGCGCAAATACCAGCTGTAGTCACGCAGGCACTGGGCGCGTTGCTTCTGACCGAAGGCGTTGCCTCCAGGAGCAACGTATTCAGGTTTGCGTGAAAACAGCTGTTTCGCTGATTCATCGACGATTTTCTTCTCGTTCGCTGTGAGACTTCGAACAACAGATAAACGAATCGAACCCTGGCTGAGAAAATCAACCATTGATCGCAGTTCACCGCTGCTGGGGTAACGCAGATCGTCATCTGCTTTGAGAATCAGATCCCGAACAACGCTCATGTCAGCTGGCAAGCTTGAATGATCCTAGAGCTATCGATCGCTTCGCATGCAGTTGCAGCGATTGGTGTTACGCCTTTGCAATGGCCCAGTCCTTGAGCGACCCACCAGTAGCTGGTCAAATCATCACCGTTCTGGGGACCGATCTCAATCACAAGGGCTTCGGACTCACTCGCTGGCAAGGCTGGGTGGTGATTGTTCCCCAGTTGCTTCCAGGTGAAGAGGCCCAGGTGCAATTGCTGCAACGCAAAAAGTCGCAATGGTTTGCGCGCCATCTCAAAACGCTCGTTGCCGCTCCAGGCGCGAGGAAACCTCCGTGCATCCTTGCCAAAGATTGTGGAGGCTGTTCTCTGCAACACCTCGAGGTAAGCGTTCAGTCGGAATGGAAGCGCACTCGTCTTGAACAGACCCTGAAACGAATCGGTGGGATCGACATCCAGTCGCCTGCCCCGCTCAATAACGGTCTTGAAGACTTGGGCTATCGCAATCGAGCCCTGATTCCCCTGCATCGAAAAGAAGATCAGCTGCGTTTGGGGTACTACCGACGCGGCAGCCATCGCATCGTGAACCTCAATCGTTGTCCCGTCTTAGACCCACGCATCGATGCTCTGATCAAACCCCTAAAACAAGACCTTGAAGCCAGCGGGTGGCCGGCTGATGCTGACCTGCATGGCGAACTGGGTCTTCGCCATCTTGGTTTGCGAGTAGGTGTGCGCACCGGGGAACTGCTGATCACATTGGTCAGTGCAACCAGCAGGCTCAACGGTGTGAAAGAGCTGGCAGTGGAGTGGATGAAACGTTGGCCTGCCGTCACCGGTGTGACCTTGAACCTGCAACCTCGCCGGAGCAATACCGTCCTCGGTGCGATCACCCACACCCTCGCTGGTCGAGATGGCATCAGCGAACGCTTCTGCGATCTTCAACTCCTGCTTGGAACCACAACCTTTTTCCAAATCAACACAGAGCGTGCCGAACAGATCGTCATTGTTTTGCGGGATTGGCTTCTAAAGCGTGGTGATTGCAAGCGCTTAATTGATGCCTATTGCGGCATCGGAACCATCAGCTTGCCGGTCGCTGCAGCAGGCATAGTTGTGGTCGGTCTTGAGATCAATCCCGCCTCTGTTCAACAGGCACGACAAAATGCGGCCTTAAATGGAATCACTGATGCCAGCTTTGAAGCTGGTGATGTGGCCTTGCTGCTGAGTGATTACCTTCCGAGTCACGATGCTCTTGTGGTGGACCCACCGCGAAAAGGATTGACCCCAGACGTACTTGACGCCATTCTGAATTGCCCGCCCAAGAGTTTGGCCTACTTGAGTTGTGACTCGGCAACCTTGGCGAGGGACCTCAAGAGACTGGTCTCAGAGGGTGGTCCCTATGCCATTGATCGCATTCAACCCGTGGACTTTTTTCCGCAAACAACCCACCTGGAATGCCTGGTCCTCATGAAGCGAATCAACTACGAAGTTCAACCTTGAATTGTTGAACCAAAGCCTGTCGAACCTTCTCTTGCACTGGCTGAAGTTGCTCATCCGTAAGCGTGCTGTCTTTGCCGCGATAGCGAAGTCGGAAGGCTTGGCTGCATTGATCATCAAGAAGTTGACCTCCTTCAAATCGATCGATCAACTCAACACTTTCTAGAAGTGGCTTGCCAGCTTTACGAATGGCCTGCATCAAGTCGGCAGCGGGCAATATCTTCGGCACAAGCATCGCAAGATCCCTCTCCATCGCTGGAAGTGTTGAGAACGATTTGAAGGAAGGCACCCAGCGATTGCGACGCGTCACCGCTTCCAGCAGCCGCTGAAGGTCAAGATCAAACAGGTAGGTGGCGTCGGGAAGCTCGTACTGAGCACACAACATGGGATGGAGCTGACCAAAGCAACCAAGAGTTCGGCCCTCCACAACCACTGCTGCACCCCGTCCGGGATGAAGACGCGGGTCGTCAGCTAATGGCCGGTCTTGGGTTTCAAGGCCCAAGGAATTCAAGACAGTGGCGAGTGCTCCACGAGCCATGAAGTAATCAGGCACGAATGCCTTGCCGCTTGTGGCCCAGCGAGACACACGCCGTTCTCCGCAAATCACCCCGCCAAGACGGGCTGATTGAACAATCTCTCGGTCCTGTGGATGGAAAACGTTGCCAATTTCAAACAGCCAACAACCGGGCTGAGAGGCCTGCAGGTTGCGTTGGCAGATCTGAAGATGCTCCTGCCAGAGCGTAGTTCTGAGATGGCTGGTCTCCGCCAGGAGTGGGTTGCTAATTGGAATGCGATTGGGATCATCCGCATCGACGCCAGTGAGGGATAAGCAGGTGATCTCTTGGAGGCCCGCACTGCAAAGGCGACGGCGCAACCGACGCTCCGCCTGCTGCATATCCGTGAGACCACCAGGAGTCAGGGGGTCCGGCAAATGAGCACCAAAACAGTCAAATCCCACAAGACGCGCCACCTCCTCGATCAGATCTACTTCCCGAAGAAGATCCATCCGACGGGAGGGGGGCACCACCACCGTCCAGCCGTCATCGGAGGCGTTGAGTTGGCAGCCGAGTGCGGAAAGACACTCCTCAACCTGCTGATCACTCACATCGGATCCTTCTTGTCCTTCAGAAGCCAAAGGACCAAGAAGTTGATGAAGAGCATGACGGCGAAGAGTCACGACGGGTTCCGGGCCTTCCTCGGCACAGCACTGCCAACTGCGGCCTGCCACACCTCCAAGCAGTTGTGCCATCAGTTCGAGCGCACGACCCGCTGCAGGCAAGGTGATCTGACGCGGTAAACCCTTCTCATAACGAGAACTGGCATCCGTGCGCAGTCCTGTTGCACGACTGCTGCTGCGAATCGAGGCGGGAGTGAACAGGGCTGATTCCAGCCAGATTTTGGTTGTTGTGGCCGTCACTCCGCTCTCAACACTACCGATCACTCCCGCAATTGCGACCGGTCGATCACGACAGGTGACCAACTGAACGCGTTCATCAACCTCGATGGTGCGGCCATCTAATCCCGTAAAGGGTTCCTTCCCCCGTCCCTGCCTGAGTCCAAAATCAGAGGGTTTTAGATCGCTGCCACACAGCCGTTCCAATGCATCACGGTCAAAGGCATGGAGAGGTTGGCCTTGTTCCAACCTCACCAAATTGGTGATGTCAACAATCGCATTAACAGGTTTCACACCGGCCCGGAGAAGTCTCTGCTGGAGCCAGGCAGGAGCATTTTTCCCGCCATCAAGACCACTCACTTCTGTCAAGGCATACACACCCCCCTCCTTCATGGCGGCAGCATGTTCAGCTGAGGGGTTCAACTCAGCTGACGACTGTGGAGCCAATGGCTTAGGCAACTGCAGAGCGGCACCTGTCAGTGCCGCCACTTCCCTTGCAATTCCTGTCATCGACAGACCATCTGGGCGATTCGCGGTGATCGCCAATTCCAAAACAGTGTCATCCAAACCAAGGCAGGACGCCACTGACGTACCAGGTGCCGGAGGGCTTTCAAGTAAATCGTCCAAGACAGCAATGCCGTCAACGTCGGTGGGTTGTCCGAGCTCGGCGAGCGAACAAATCATTCCCTGACTCGCCACTCCACGCAGCTCACCAGCCTTAATCGTGAGATTGACCGCAGGAAGAACAGCACCAATGGTGGCCACTGGAACATAAATGCCTGCCCGCACATTGCTGGCACCACAAACAATCTGAACCGTCTCCTCCGCCCCAATATCCACAACACAGACACTGAGCTTGTCGGCATTGGGATGTTTGTCGCGCTCCAGAACATGACCCACCACAACGCCTTGGGCCAATCGACTTAAATCATCGATCTCCTCCACCTCAAATCCAGCCATGGATAGGCGTTCGCCGAGTTGATCAGCGGCTTCATTTACCTGGACGAGATCCTGCAACCAGGAAAGGGAGACCCGCACGTCAACGATTCAATCGGATATTGATCCTACGAAGCTCCGAGCAATCTTCAAAACTGTTGTGGTGTCAGCTGAAGATGTAAAGTAGTTGTTTGTTACTACGCATCGCTTTTGCGGCGCAACGTCCTTTATGGCTAAAAACAAGGGCGTCCGGATCGTGATCACTCTCGAGTGCACTGAATGCCGGTCCGCCTCCGCCTCCGAAAAGCGTTCTCCCGGCGTGTCGAGATACACGACGGAGAAGAACCGACGGAACACCACTGAGCGGCTGGAGATCATGAAATTCTGTCCCCAGCTCAACAAAATGACTCTCCACAAGGAAATCAAGTGATTTTGCAGGTGTCCATCGTTCAACAGCTTTCCTGAGTTATGTCTAGTTCCTTTTTTAAAAAGCGTCTTTCTCCGATCAAACCTGGAGATCCCATTGACTACAAAGATGTGGATCTACTTAAGAAATTCATTACCGAACGAGGAAAGATTCTTCCTCGTCGCTTGACCGGGCTGACTGCCAGGCAGCAGCGCGATCTGACCAATGCTGTAAAGCGTGCACGCATCGTGGCGTTGCTTCCCTTCGTCAACCCAGAAGGCTGATCCACTGGCTTCGTCCTCTCTCCAACCAGGAGATCTTGTCGGCGTCCAAGAGTCGAAGGGGAACCAACTCGCTGTCGTCGAATCTCTTCAAGGCAGCAAAGCGCGCTTGAAGCTTGGATTTGATCGGAAATCCGTTGTATTACCCCAGCGGCAATTGGATCTCATTTGCCCCCTGCCATCTGGAGCTGAGCTTCCCGATGGACTGGGGGCTTCTCCATGGCATCTCAAAGCCGAGCAACTCCATCTTTCTTGTCTCGATCGTCGCAGTTGGGGCGCAGCATGGCTCCTACTCTTGGAATCAGATGAGACTATTGAGATCGACTTTTTTAGTGATCTCGTCTGTGGAGGTACTAATCCAAGCCAATTAGCCCTGTGTTGGTTGGCCTTGATGGGGCCACAACTTTGGTTCCGTTACAAACAGGATCAAATCAAAGCTCGCTCGGCAGCCGAACTCAAACCGTTACGCCGACAACAGCGGCTCAAATCTCTTGAACAGCAAATAGAACAGCGTTGGAAAAAACTGTTAAGTGCTCGACAGCAGCTTGATCTGCAAAGCCTTCCCCCAGCTCTTGGCGACAGGCTCGAACAGCTCAAGGAAGTGGTTTCAGGGTCCCTCGAATTCGCACAACTTGACCGGGTGGTTCAGCAAAGCCTGGTTGGTCTACGTCTTGATCAAGACCGGGCAGACCTTCGTCTTCTTTTGGTGGATCTCGGCCTTTGGGACCCGCATCAACTGGCATCGATGGCCGGCACAACCTGGTCATCAGGATTTAGCCCTGCTCTGCTCGAGGAAGCTGAACGCTTGGTAGAGCTCAACACGAGCGAACGCCCCGGTGACTCCGAGCGCATGGATCTTTGCCATCAGCGCTGCGTCACGATCGACGATGAGGACACACGAGATATTGATGACGGGATCGCGCTGGAACGTCGCGAGGATGGCTCGCAAAGACTCTGGATTCACATCGCTGACCCAGGGCGTCTGATTGATCCAGACTCAGCCCTCGACCTCGAAGCTCGACGCCGCGGTAGCAGCCTCTACTTAGCGAAAGGCAATCTGCCGATGTTTCCCGAATGCTTGTCGACGGGACCTTTTAGTTTGCGAGCACGGATGCGAACTGCTGCCTGGAGCATCTGGGCTGAGCTCACCAGCAACGGTGAACTCGGAGATCACGGGATCCAACGCAGCTGGGTGCAACCCACCTATCGACTCAGCTACGAAGACGCCGATGAGTTGATCGAATTGGCACCCCCAGAAGACACCGACTTAGCAGAATTAGATGCGCTTCTCAGCCGAAGGCGTGACTGCCGAGTTCGCAATGGGGCCCTTCTCATGGACCTTCCAGAAGGCCGGATTCGTTGTCGAGATGGTCAGCCATCTCTGGAGGTCAGTGAACCTGGTAGGTCAAGGCAAATGGTGGCTGAAGCGATGATTTTGGCGGGTGCCGTGGTGGCCCGAATTGCGGAAGTGCATGACCTGGCTTTGCCGTTCCGTAGCCAGCTTCCGGCTGACCTCCCCCCCAGCTCCGAATTGGAGGCACTGCCAGATGGAGCCGTACGATTCGCCGCCATTAAGCGCTGTCTCAGTCGCGGATTGATGGGAACCCAACCTGCCGCACACTTCAGCTTGGGACTTGCCTCCTATGCCCAAGCCACATCCCCCATTCGCCGCTATGGCGATCTCGTTGTTCAGCGGCAATTCCAAGCCCAACTCAGTCAAGAAAACAGTGGCGAAGTTCCGCTCGATCGTGATGCACTGCAAGCTCTCTTGAGTGACTTCGATGCAGCAGTGCGAGAAGGCATTGGTATTTCCCGAGAAGATCAACGACACTGGCAGCAAGTTTGGTTTGAACACCATCGCAAGGAGCAGTGGGCTGCTCAGTTCTTGCGTTGGTTGCGGCCTCAGGATCAGCTTGGACTGGTGCGAATTGACGACCTCGCCATGGACGTTGCCGCTGAATGCCCTAGAGATTCAGAACCAGGCGAGGGCCTGTTGATCAACGTGCAGCATGTTGACTCGGTACGTGATCAACTCAGGCTGGTGGCTTCAG
>JASJLK010000011.1:0-5876 GCA_037620855.1 Synechococcus sp. ChBW.bin.23
GACAGCAAGGTGCTGATCAGTTGAGATCAGCTGCTCAGGCATTTGCTGTAGTTGCTCGTGGTCCGGAAGTCTGTTTGCTGCAGTGGCCATCGCTGGATTGGCCTAGTGACGCTCACGCTTGCAATGGCTCAGATCCCTCCAGGCTGAGCGGTGGTGTGGTGGGAGAGATGGGCTGGGCGTTGCTCGATTGGAGGCCAAGCAATGAAAGCGGGCAGTTGAGATTGAAATTGGCAGATGGTCGAACCGGCAGTTTCCGGCTATCGCTTGATGCCTCTGCAGCTTCCGTACTTGGCATCAGTGAGGTGCAGCTTCAGGCCCGAGTTCCTCGACTGGAGGCTGAGTGATGACTTTGCTTGAAGTGGTGGTTTCGTCTGTTGTTTTGGCTTCAAGCAGCAGCGCCGCTCTGGGCGTATGGAATCATGCTGCTACTGAAGTTCAACGCGCCACGCAGTTGGATGAGCTCGCTCTTCAGCTGGAGACTGCGCGCATTGCTACTCATCGTTGGCTTCAGTCGGATGCGGCATCGTCTGTTGTGATCGATTCCAGCTCGCCTGAATGCAGGTTTAACCCTGAAGTTTTAGAGGCAGCTGTTGCTGAGCGCTTGCCGCTTGGATCTGAAGTGAGCACGCAATGGAGTGCCGATCATCAAGGCCTTGGCCATTGGCTCGAGCTCAGTGCCACGTTTCAGAAAGCAATGCCTCCCTTGAAGAGACGTTTGCTGTTTAACCCTGCGGCCTATGGACTCTGCCCCCGATCTTATGTGAATTCATTAGCTTGATCGAGCAACTAAAGGTGGTGAGCTTGATAGGAATCTTGGCGTCGATTCCGATCGTGACGGGCCGCAGTGATCGTGATCAATTGCAGCTGGATGCCAGTGCGCGTCGCTTGCAGAGTGGTTTGGACCGGGCCCGCAACATCGCAAGGCGTGAGCAGCGAGCTTGCGGACTTTCCCTTGGCGATGTGGGATTTATGGCTCCCGAGGAAGAGATCCAGCACGGAGGCATTCTTGCCTGCCCTGGGATTGGGATGTCGTTGCAGGAAGAATTCGAACAGGGGCCGATTGTCTTGAGTACCAACCTGCCGCCGCTGTTGCGCTTCACTGCCAACGGCTTGCTCTTGGATGGCGGGATTGCCGTGCTCAGTCATACGCGCTTAGCGAAGGCTCGTTGTTTGGTGGTGAGTTTGCCCTTGGGTGTGAGCCGGATTGGTTCCTATCAGGCTCCACTTCCTTCTGATGGCGGGCGTTTGTCGAGTAGCCGTTGCCTGCCTGATGTCGCCTTTAGCTAAGCCGATGATCAAGCGATTACCTGAAACTCAAGCTGAGAGTGGCTTCACGTTGATCGAGCTGATGCTGTCGCTCAGCCTTGGCAGCATTTTGTTTGTTGTTTTGCTGCAGCTGATCGGCGCTGATCTACGCCTTGGCAACAGCATGGCGAGTCGTTTGCGTGAATCGGCGCAGCAACGCCACACTTTGGAACTTATTCGCGGTGAGTTGGCGATCGGCTCCGGCTGGACGGTGGATCCTATTAGCTCCCAACAATGGTCCTGCGGCATGGCCGGCCGTCGACCGGTGCTTGCTATCAGCCTTGATTCCTACAACACCCAGGTTTCGTCTCCAACCATTGTTTACAGCGTGGGAGCTGCTCCCTCACCGATTTGGCGCGGCCAGGTGTTGATGCGCTGCGGCCCCGCCTACGGCCTGGATGGTGTGATCAGACCGGATGGGAAGGCTCAAAATCGCGTTCTTATTGATGGATTACCCAAGAAGGGTTTGGGCTTTCAAGCCCGCCAGGATTCTTACTCCAAGGTGCTGCATCTCGCGTTGGAGCAGGTGGCGGGTGGTGGCTCTGGACGCCTTCGCTCTGTTGCAGTGTTCTGATTGAAGTTCTTTCTCGTTATTCGTTGAAATACACCTTGATTCTGATCTTCACCCAGCGTTTGTAAGGAAACACTCTCCAAAACCGCCACAACCCCCAGGCTAGTAGCCAGCCAAATAGGCCTACAACCAGACCTACCAGGAATGAATGTCCAACCAAAAAGGGTCCGCTGTATTCCAAGTGAAACAGTTCCACTAAAAAAGCAGAGGAAACTGCAACCAAATAGGTAGGAATTTGCGGATGATGATTGGTTGGGCTTTGCAACTTTCTTGAGATCTATTCAATCAATTTTAAGCAAGAGCCCTTTAGGGGGCCTGCATCGTTACATTAACTGCTGCTGCATCGAGTCTTGCTATTTGTTCAAGCTTTTTCAGACGCTGCCGCCGGCATAAACAAAAAGTAGGCCTCCACGCTCATTGCTGCCAGTGCGAGGAAAAGGTGGTCAATCCAGCCATTGCGAACACCCATACCCATGAAGGTAATCCTGGTGTTGATGACCACCATTACGCAAAGAAAAATGCTCAGAATGAAGCTTGATAAATGATGAAGATGTTTGCGTTGGATCCATAGGCTTGCCAGTAAGGGCAACAGGACCAGGGTTGATGTGGCATGCAGGAGTTGCATGCTCAGAACACTATGTAAATGCGGAGTAATCGCAGCCCATAAATTCACTGGGATGAGTAGGGAGCAAAAAATTAAGTAAAAGATCATCATGATTTTGCGCTTGAAATCGTAGGCGGTTTTGGCAATATCACGGAGAAGCAACTGCCCTTTCCTTCTTTGCTTTGAACGCGAACTTCTCCGCCCATGGCAGACATCAGCAGGGCCACAACAGACAGTCCGAGCCCTGTGCCGCTACTGCCAGTGCTGTTTTTAGCCCGATGAAAGCGCTTGAAGACATGAGGTAGATCGCTATCTGGAATCCCGATTCCCTCGTCTTTCACATCGATGGCAATGCCATCTGTATGAAGATGCAGCAGCAACGTAATCAGAGAGTCTTGGGCGGAGTACTTGGCGGCGTTATCGATTAAATCCATGAGCACTTGTTGCAGGCGGCCTGGATCAGCGAGTGCCCCACTGGTTTCGTCGTGTGGAATGTTGTTCACCACTTCAAGCCTGTGATCCGTGAGATTGCTCCGGCTTAGATCAGCAACTTTGTTTACTAAATGCCTAAGGTCCACTACCTCTTGATTGAGTTGAAGTTGGCCGCAGTCGCCGCGGGAGAGATCGAGAAGATCATCGAGAAGCACGCGCATGCGAATGCTTTCCTCTTCTGCAGTTTTTAGTCCTCGACGTTCGTCATCGCTCAATCCCTTGCTGCGCTTAATCGTGCGATGCAAATACCCCTGAACAATGGTGAGGGGTGTTCGCAGCTCATGGCTTACGGCACTCACAAAGCGCCGCTGATCATTCCAGGATAGGGCCAGCCGTTCCATTAATTCGGAGTAGGTTCTCGCTAGCTGGCGTACTTCCTTCGGTGCCGCCGTCATCTCTGGAATTGGATCTTGATTAAGGGTGTCGGCGGTGAGGGCTGCACTGCGTTCACTGAGTTGCAGTAGCGGCCTCACGATCCGTCTCACCATCACAGTGATCGTGATCAGCGAGAGCAACATTGATCCCATCCCGATCAAGATCATCCAACTCAGAAATTCGTTTTGGATGCGACCCGTGTCTGTGGCTTTTGCGCTGCTCCAAAGCCGTTCTCCGGTTGGATACGACTGGCTCAGCAGCGTGAGGTAATTCACGCCTTGAACAGTGATGAGCCGGGTGTTGCGATCCTTTTTGTGAGCCTGCATGGTGGCTTGCATCATGTTTATCGGGATGGCGATATGGCCAAACGTCGGCAGCACGAGGCGTCCATCTGCCAGCTCGATCCAGAGGGTGGTTCGCACGCTGGAGTGATCACGAAGCTCCTGACGCACTTCTGCCTGAACCGTTGGGCTCCAATCCTTGGCTGAATGGCCTTGGCCTAGGTGGTCATGGGCCATGAGGGTGTTGCTCATCAGCGCCGCATTGGCCTGTAATACCGCCTCACCGTTGCGGATTTGATTGCGATTACTGAGCCAAAGCCCTGTGGTGGTGGCCCCGGTGAATCCGATCAGCACAGCTGTGTAGGTGGCTAGCTGGAGTTGGCCCTCAAGGCTGCCGAGAAGTTGCGATCGCCAGTTGGACCCAGATGCCACGAAATCTGTCCCCAGCGTGATGCCTTGCTGTCTTTGATTTTGGCAGCTGGACCAGGGAGAATGGAACCCTTCGCTCGTCCTGTTGCTTTGAGTTTTGCGGTTTCGCCCCTAGGCATCGCACGCCCTACCCTCTCAGCCCGCATGGCCCGATGGGGTCTTGCGATTGTGGGGATCTATATCGCCGTTGCCCTGTTCACGCCTGTACTGATCAGCGTTGGCTTGCTTCCTGATCCCAATGCCGGTTTAGACAATGCGATTTATGCAGCGCCGTCTCCGCAGCATTGGTGTGGCACAGACCGGTTAGGCCGCGATGTGTGTGTACGCACATTGCAGGGGAGTGGTGTTGCCCTTCAAGTGGTGCTGCTGGCGGTCGTTCTTGCCTTGGTAGTGGGAGTGCCGGTTGGAATGTTGAGTGGTTATCTAGGGGGCGGTGTCGACCGGGTGCTGGTTTTGCTCATGGACACGCTCTACACCTTGCCGGTGTTGTTGCTGTCTGTGGTGTTGGCGTTTCTGCTGGGTCGAGGGATTCCGAACGCGGCAGCAGCGCTATGTGTGGTGTACATCCCTCAGTACTTCCGGGTGGTTCGCAATCAAACAGCTCAGGTGAAATCCGAGCTGTTTGTTGAGGCTGCAAAAACCCTCGGGGCCGGTCCCATTTGGGTTCTGCGGCGCTATCTGTTCCGCAATGTGATCACCTCAGTGCCGGTGCTGCTCACCTTGAATGCTGCCGATGCGGTGTTGGTGCTCGGAGGCTTGGGCTTTCTGGGCCTGGGCTTGCCAGAAACGGTGCCGGAGTGGGGAAGCGATCTCAATCTGGCGCTTGCGGCTGTGCCCACTGGCATCTGGTGGACGGCTCTCTATCCAGGTCTGGCGATGTTTGTGCTGGTGCTGGGTTTGTCGTTCCTTGGTGAAGGACTCGAGGCTTGGGTGAGCAGCACGGGTCGTGACGCGGCAAACTGAAAGCAATTGATTTCAAACGCATGACGCTCTGGGCCACATTGATCTTGCTAGGTCTGATGACCTACTTGTGGTTGGCAGGGCGCAGCAATCCCGACGACGTGATTGGTCTGCTGGAGCAGATCTTGGCCATCACACTCGGTTTGGTGGTTCTCTTTATCGGTCGCAGCCTGTTTCTGGAGCTCATAGTGCTGGTCTTTGCACTGCGTTTGCCGGCTGCGCGTCGTAACCACCCTGTGGCAGTTCGCTCTAAGGCCGGCAAAGACATGTTGATGCCCTTCTGATCAGGCTTGATTGAGTTCGATGATCTTGATCTAAAATCTGAGATTGGCAATCTGAAGCGAACAACAGCGAGAAATATTTTTCAGATATTTAATAAATGGGTTGGGTTGAATGCACCAAGACTTTGTAATTGAATTAGTGCATTTGACAAGAGCTAGAATGTAAAAGTGGTCCTCAAAAGACCACCTAGTTGAGAGAAACTCGTGTTGTTGGGTGTCAGCTGTCCCAAGGGGCGACTGAGATAAAACACTGCTGGAGTAACTGTTATGTTATCAGTTACTTGGAAGCTATACCAACCCTCCCAGGCATAATTTCCATCATCGGGAGAATCACTACCAGTGAGATCTGTTGCGAAAGTAGCTTGACCAACGGCAAGCCCCGCGGTATTCCCGTTCATGAATGCATCCTGTCATTGTAGTGATACTTGCCATGATTGGGAGGTAGAGACGTATCCGTCAGGAGTGCTATTGCCATCAAAGTTAGTTGTATTAATACCCCAGCCAACACTAATAGCAGGAACAAAACTTGAACTTAATGGCTGCCAATACCCTGAAAGACCAAAAGCATTGATGGATTG
>JASJLK010000012.1:0-7410 GCA_037620855.1 Synechococcus sp. ChBW.bin.23
TTTCTAATTGCGGCAAAAAACGCATCGACACCCCTCTCCCATTCGCTCCTTTCGCCGCCATAAAAAGCAATCGACTCAGCATTGTCTCGAACACGCGTCAAGGCATAGCGAAAATCGGCATTCAATCTCAATTGAACATAATTAAGACGAACTAATTTCCTGCCAACAAAGGCGATGAGACCAGTCGAAAATGCCGCATACACAAGCACATAAAAAAGAATCCATGCATCAATGGTGATCAAAACAACTGCAAAACTGGCAGCCGAAACACAAGAGTCAACAAGCTGAAAAAACAACTCAGAGCTTTGCTCTGTGAACTTATCAATATCTTGGGCAATCCTCTGGTCAGGATTATCAATCGGAACGCCATCAACCGAACCAGTAGAGCTAATCCGATAGAAAAATCTGCCATTTAGATAACCACCAAAGAAGCGCAGAGTCATCGCTTCGCGCCAAAAGTTAGCAAATGCACTTTTAGTAAAGCTATAGGCATAAATTGCTGGGACAAAGACACCCAACAAGACAAAAATCTGAACCAATCCCCAACGAGAGCCGTCAGCATCTCTTGCTACGAATGAATCCGTGAGATCCCTTAAAAAGTACGTAAAAAGAACTATGATTGCATTTACAATTAATAACAACCAAAAACTACCAAGTACATACAACCAAGCCACACGCCTACGAGAGTCCATCCCTCGAAGAGGCCATGCAGCCAAACCACTCGCCAAAACAGACAACACTGTGAGCACAGCCAAGGCGGGGCTTTGTACAAGCCAGCCAGCAAAATTGACCATCACTCCCAGGCCAGTGATTAGGTCAGCTGGCAAAAAATTAGTAATCAAGCCATTCATGATCACTACGGTCCAGGCCATCAAGCCAAGAGACACTGCAATCACCGCACTCATCAGAGCGACAAACAGCTGTAGCGCGTGCTGATCCGTGCCATTCACGAAAAATGGCAACAACAACTGACGTAAATCTTTCGCATTCGTTGCGCCCATCAACACTCCTTTGCCGTTTCTGATCTTGAAGGCCAACCAGCCCCTTGAACAACAGGTTGTTGAATAGCCTTCAAGAAGATCGCATCAACGCCTTGCAGCGTCCTGTCCCAGAACCGGCGACAGCCACCCGGGCCATTCACCACGGCGAAAGCTACGCGAGCGAAACCGGCACGGTGATGCCACCTATCTACGCCACATCCACTTTTGAGCATGGCAACCCAGGCGGGTTCGATTACACCCGCTCGGGAAACCCCAATTTCCGCATCCTTGAGAGCGTTCTGTCTTCAGTGGAAGCGTGCAGCCACGCCACGGTGTTTGGCTCGGGAGTGAGCGCGATCACTGCGATTGCCTCCACCCTGAGCCAGGGAGATCTGGTGCTCTGCGAAGAAAACCTCTACGGCTGCACCGTGCGCTTGTTCGAACAGGTGTTTGCCAAGTTCGGAGTGCGCACCGAATGGATTGATTTCACCAATCCCGATGCTTCAGCCCGCATCAACGAGCTGAAGCCAGCGATGGTCTGGCTGGAGAGTCCTACCAACCCACTGCTCAAGGTGATTGACCTCGATGCGGTCTGCAGCGCTGCCCGCTCAGCCGGCGTACCCGTGGTGGTCGACAACACCTTCGCCACCGCCTTGGTGCAACGTCCCCTGGAACTCGGCGCCACCCTCTCACTCACCAGCACCACGAAATACATCAACGGGCATTCCGATGCCCTCGGTGGTGTGGTTTGCACCGATGAGCCCAGTTGGCATCAAAAGATGGTGTTTGCCCAAAAAGCATTGGGACTGATGCCCTCCCCCTTCGATTGTTGGCTGATTACCAGGGGCATCAAAACGCTGCCCCTGCGCCTCAAGCAACAGATGGCGAATGCCGCTGCAGTGGCGGATCATTTGGCAACCCACTCCGTTGTGTCTTGGGTGCGCTACCCCGGACGAGACGATCACCCGCAGAGGGCTGTGGCCTTGCGCCAAATGAACGGTGGCGGAGCGATCGTGACGATTGGATTAAATGCAAGCCGTGAACAGGCCTACGCCGTATGCAAAGCCCTGCGTTGGTTCACGATGGCCGAAAGTCTTGGCGGAGTTGAAAGCTTGATCTGCCATCCAGCCACCATGACTCACGCCGCCGTTTCTGCGGAGATCAAAGAGGCCCTAGGGATCAGCGATGGATTGATCCGTCTCTCCCTTGGCTGTGAAGACATCACGGATCTCTTGATCGATCTCGATCACGCCCTCGCCCTGCTTCCGTGAGTCCCCGCAATCTGCTGCGCAATCCCTGCTGGCAAGGCGAAGACCTCGGCCATCCCTTGCCTGACAGCACCCATGCCGTGTCTGTGGCCCTACCGCGCTGGCGCGACGTGATCGCCTACGAAGACAACGATCCGCAGTGCCGGTCCAAATTGCGAGCGTTTTATCCACGCTTTGCTCTTCATCCGTTGGTTGCGGAGGTTGCTCAGCAAGCATTAGCGATGGTCCCTACTGAAATGGCCTCGGCTGGATCCAGTGCTTGGCCCTACCCCAACGGCGCTGCCGCTCAGCTCGCCCAACACCATTGCCAATTTCAGGCACCAGGTGCTTCAACTCAAATCGTGGATCAGCTCGGACTCGCCGTGTTGATTGCCAACGCTGAAGCAAGCCCCCATGCCAAGGCGTTCTGGCAACACGCTGGTTTAGGGGCCTCGTCGCGACGTGCCGCGATCAGCTTGAACAAGGAAGCAGAACCAACAGCTGGAACCGCTGATCAGGCCAAGGCCCTTGTGATCGAGCGACTGGCCACCATCTATGGATGTGATACCCAGCAGTTGAGCTTGCATCCCTCCGGGATGGCTGCTCTTCACACGGCTCTGAGATGGATCACAGCGTTGCGCCCCGGACGCCCCACCCTGCAAATCGGCTTCCCTTACGTGGATGTACTGAAGCTGCCTCAGGTGGTGTTTGCCGGCAGCGAACTGCTGCTTGACAGCAGCAGCGCAGCCATGGAAGCCGCTCTTGATCGCATTGATCCAGCAGCTGTGATTGTGGAACTACCCAGCAATCCACTCCTTCAATGCGTGGATCTTTCCACCCTCGCCCGCTTGGCTCACGCCCGAGGGATTCCAGTGATCGCAGACGACACGATCGGTTCTTGCTTGAACATCGATCCCTTCCCTTACGCAGACCTGATCTTCAGTTCACTCACCAAAAGTTTTGCCGGTCGTGGTGATGTGTTGTCAGGTGCACTGGTGGTGAGCCCTTTCTCCCAATGGGAGCAAACCTTCCGAAATCAGCGTTCAACGGCAGGGGTCATCGGCCTTGGCGATGCCGATGCGATGGCCTTGGAACAAGGAAGCCGCGATGTCCAAGCACGCGTTCCTCAACTGAATCGCCATGCCCAAGCCCTAGCTGCGCAGCTAAGCAACCATCCTGCAGTGGCTCGCGTGTACTACCCCGATCAATGCACTAATTTCCGCAGCCTCTTACGCCCCGGCGGCGGACATGGCTGCCTGCTTTCCTTTGAGCTCAAGGGCGGTAGCGATCACGCCCAAGCCTTTTACGACAGCTTGCCGGTCTGCAAAGGGCCAAGCCTGGGCACACCATTCACCCTGGTGTGCCCCTATGTGCTTTTGGCTCACTACGACGAACTGGCCTGGGCCAAGGACTGCGGCGTTCCCTCTCACCTCCTACGCGTCTCGATCGGACTCGAACAACCTGACGAGCTTTGGCAACGGTTTGAACGCGCCCTCTCTCAATCAAGCCACTAAAAACGCAGCGAATCATGCGTTGGGCCCAACCGTTCCCAGATCGATCCAGCGATAGGCCAAGTCAAGGTCAAGCCTCTCGCTCACAGGGATGCTCAGACCGGCTGGTTGGAGCCACGAACCTGCCGATCAGATTCTGCCCAAACAGCAGCCGGGGGGTAAAGCGATCAGAGCGCACATCAAAAGCGACACATAACCAGTGATGGTCGGAAACCAAAAAATGATCGAGTTGGCTAGCCCAAAACCACATCAACAGATACAAAAGTCTTAATAAGGCCTGAAGCTGGAATGAAGTGCCAGTAATAGCAATTAAATTTGTAGAAAATAATTCCAGCCTCATGTCTCGCGTCTACGCCGATAACAGTCAAGCCATCGGCAACACCCCGCTCGTTCGCCTCAACCACGTCACCAAGGGTTGCAAGGCAACCGTTTTGGCCAAAATCGAAGGCCGCAACCCTGCCTACAGCGTGAAGTGCAGGATCGGCGCCAACATGATTTGGGACGCTGAAAAGCGTGGCGTTCTCTCCGAAGGCAAAACCATCGTGGAGCCCACCTCAGGGAATACAGGCATTGCCCTGGCCTTCACTGCCGCGGCTCGTGGTTACAAGCTAATCCTCACAATGCCGGAATCGATGTCGATCGAACGTCGACGGGTGATGGCCGTGCTTGGCGCCGAACTGATCCTCACGGAAGCAGCCAAGGGCATGCCTGGCGCCATCGCTAAGGCCAAGGAAATTGCTGATAGCGATCCTGCCAAGTACTTCATGCCGGGTCAGTTTGATAACCCCGCCAACCCAGAGATCCACGAGAAGACCACAGGTCCTGAGATCTGGAATGACTGCGACGGAGCAATCGATGTTTTTGTCGCTGGCGTTGGCACCGGTGGAACCATTACCGGTGTCTCGCGTTATATCAAGCAAGAAAAGGGCAAGGCCATCATCTCGGTAGCCGTTGAGCCAAGCAACAGCCCTGTAATCACCCAAACCATGAATGGTGAAGCGCTAAAGCCAGGCCCACACAAAATTCAAGGCATCGGCGCTGGCTTCATTCCCAAGAACCTCGATCTCTCCGTGGTCGATCGCGTGGAGCAAGTTACCAATGAGGAGTCAATCGAAATGGCCCTGCGTCTAGCCCAGGAAGAAGGCCTTTTAGTAGGGATTTCTTGTGGCGCCGCAGCCGCAGCTGCCATTCGCCTCGCCCAACTGGATGAATTTGCTGGCAAAACAATCGTGGTGGTTCTGCCTGACCTGGCCGAGCGCTATCTGTCCTCAGTGATGTTCGCGGATGTGCCCACCGGCATCATTGAACAGCCCGTTCCTGCCTGATCAACACCCTTCTGATCAACAACCTCGCGAACGAGCGTTGTACCGCCCCGTCTGAGCACGGGGCTTTTTGATGGGGACCCTCAAGGGCTCCGTTAGGCCGTTCCTTCAGGGCGTGCATCGAAAAGCACCGCCTCAGGAGCAATCCACATAGCATCGCCATAGGAATAGAAGCGATACATCTCCTCGATCGCTGCGTCATAGATCTGTAGAAGCTGGTCGCGACCGATCAGTGCGCTCACAAGGAGCAACAAGGAACTCTTGGGAAGATGGAAATTCGTGAGTAAACCCTGCACCACCTGGAAGCGATAGCCGGGCTGAATCACTAGATCCACGGGCCCCTTCAAGGGCTGCAAACTCCCTCCACCCGCAGCAGCAGCTGCCTCCAGGGCTCGCACGCTCGTAGTGCCCACTGCAATCACCCGACCGCCTCGCGCTTTACAGGCCGACACCGCCTCCACTACCTCAGAACGCACCTCCACCCATTCACTGTGCAAGGTGAGATCGGTCAGATCCTCTGTTTCCACGGGCCGAAAAGTGCCCAAGCCAACATGCAGGGTCACATGGGCCAATGCAATACCCCGCTCTGCAATCGCTGCCAACAATGCATCGCTGAGATGCAGTCCCGCCGTCGGTGCGGCGACCGCGCCTGGACGCTTGGCGTAGCGGGTTTGATAGCGCTCTTGATCCGAACTGTCATGCCGCGTGATGTAAGGAGGAAGCGGCACTTCTCCGTAGCGCCCCAACAGTCCTTCAAGTGCAAGCGCATCCTCGCAATCCGGCGGAAACTGCACGATCCGGCCGCCGCTGGCAGCATCGTTTGCCAGCACCGCCAAGGGCAGCGGTTCTTGCTCCAAGGCCTCAAGCCAAAGCTGATCTCCAGGCCGCATGCGTTTAGCAGGCCTCGCTAAACACAACCACCGCCCATCGCCACGGGGCTCGAGCACGAGCAATTCACCTAAACCTCCACCACTGCGCCGCACCCGAAGACGCGCCTTCAGGACGCGGGTGTCATTCACCACCAACAGATCGCCAGGTTGTAACTCCTGCTGCCAGTCCCAGACGCGTTGGTGCCTCAGCTCGGACAGGGAACGCTCTGCAGGGGGCACCACCAACAGGCGCGCATCGTGCCGCGGCTCCACCGGCGCCTGCGCAATCCTTTCTTCAGGCAGAACATAGTCATACGAGCTGAGCTGGAGATCGCGTGAGTCAGCCATGATCTGGCTCCACGACAACATCAGCCCATGCTGCCGGCACGAAGTCAGCTCGATCCCCAGCCGTCGGGATGTAATACCTCACCATCGAAAACACTCGACTTTTGCCCTCTGAAAGAGCCCTAAACAGGTTGAAAGCCCTCTGGTTAAGAAGGGTTTGATCCAGGTGATCCCTCGGAATAGCAAATGGCATCACAACCGTTGTGCACTGCTCAGGATGAAGCTGCTCAAACTCAACAACAAAATCACAAAAGGGCTTCAGGAGCGAGCTAAATGGGCTTTCAAGCAATTTGAGCTCCAAGGCCCCGGTATCAGACCCCGCTAGACGATCCCATTGCTGGCTGAGTTGACCAGCTTCGTCTTGATCAACCACCACCATCACTGCCGTGACCTGATCGGCAATCGAACAGGCATAACGCACGGCTTCAAAGGATGGCTGGTTGAGACCAGCAAGCCAAACGATGGCGTGATGGCTTGGCAACGCTGCATTCGGTTCTAAGAACAGTGGCTCCATGCCCGGGTCAGGCGCGATTAAACGCTGCACCTCCCGAAAGCGCCTGCGAATCAAGGCGAGACCCCACACCACCAGGGGCAGAGCAATCACCACGGTCCAGGCGCCTTCCGTGAATTTGCTCACAATGATCACCAACAACACCACGAACGTGGAAAGGGCACCCAAGGCATTGAGCAGCATCCGCCCCTGCCAGCCCGGTCCACGCAACCGCCACCAATGCAGCACCAATCCCAGCTGGGACAGCGTGAACGCTGTAAAGACGCCAAGGGCATACAAGTTCACCGCCACGGTGGTGTCTCCATGGCAGATCCAAATGATCAGCGCCGACACGGCCAGCAAAACGCCAATGCCGTTCTGGTACACCAAGCGATCTCCCAACCAGCGCATCTGCGGCGGCAGGCACTTGTCTTCGGCAAGCATCGCTGCCAGGAGAGGAAATCCAGCAAAGGCCGTATTGGCGGCCAACACCAGAATCAGCAACGTTGAGAGTTGCAGCAACCAAAACAGGATGCTGCCGCTGCCAAACACGCGAATGCCGATCTGGGCCAAAACGGTGACTTGAGAATCCGGCGCAATGCCGTACATGAAGCCCAAGCCAGTCACGGCCAAGAGCATCGCTGCG
>JASJLK010000013.1:0-32556 GCA_037620855.1 Synechococcus sp. ChBW.bin.23
GCCGCTGTTGAGCCGTGCCATGAATGCTTATGACCCTGGAAGCACATGGAAGCCCGTGACGGCAATGGCAGGAATGGCGTCGGGCAAATTTCCTCCTGAGGTCAAGTTGAACACCACCGCTTGCATCACCTATGGCGGTCACTGTTTTCCTGATCACAATGGCGCTGGGTTTGGACGGATTGGGTACGCCGATGCCCTGCGCTTCTCCTCCAACACGTTTTTCTATCAAGTTGGGGTGGGCTCGGGTTCTCTCGCTCTCAAGAAGGCGGCCACTCAACTTGGTTTCGGGCGGAAGACAGGGATTGAAATCGGTTGGGAGGAAAATGTGGGTTTGGTTGGTGATGAAGATTGGGCGAAGGATGGTCGCGGCTGGGCTGAACCTGGTTCCACTCCTTGGATCCCTGAAGACATGGCCTCTGCTTCGATTGGCCAGTCCGTTGTGCAGATCACCCCTCTCCAATTGGCACGTGCGTATTGCGTGTTTGCTAATGGTGGTTGGCTGGTCACCCCCCATCTGGCAGATCAAGGCTTGGACTGGACCGCTCCATCGCGGCGCTCCAAGGTGCCGATCAAGCCAGCAACTCTGGCCAAGATCCGCGAGGGCTTACGCAAGGTGGTGGAGGACGGCACCGGCTATGGCTTGAATGGTGAGAGCATTCCTCCTGCGGCCGGTAAGACAGGCACTGCGGAGGACAGCACGGGTGGCCCAGATCATGCCTGGTTTGCTAGTTATGCCCCGTACCCGAACGGAGAGATCGTTGTGGTGGCCTTTGCTCAGAACACCCCTGGGGGTGGCTCGGTGCATGCGCTGCCGATGGCTAAGAAAGTGATTGAAGTGTGGAACCGCAATCGCAAACAGACTTGACTTAGGCCGCTGAGCTGAGGTCTGAGGAGAGCACCTGGCGGTAATAGCCCCGTAGCTGCTCTGTTGCCCCGGCCCAGCCCCATCTTTCGGCTTCTGAGCGGGCGGCATTGCGGAGGGCTTGACGCTCGAGGTCATTGCCAAGCAGCTTGCCGGTGGCTTCGATCAAGCTGCCGGCCCCCGCATCTGCCCCGTCTGGCTCATAGAGACAACCGTTGACGCCGTCGCTAATGATGTCCGGGATGCCGCCGCGATTGGCGCCCACCACTGGGCAGCCAGCGGCCATCGCCTCGAGCAACACAAGACCAAGGGTTTCGGTGCTGGAGGGGAAGAGAAAGGCATCACCGCTGGCGTAAGCCCCAGCGAGTTCTTCTCCGGCCAGATAGCCCACAAAGGTGGTGGCCGTTCCCTCGAAATGTTTCTCCAGTTGCTGCCTGTGGGGGCCATCGCCTACCAGCGCCAGTCGCGCATCGGGCAACGCCTCGAGCACCGGACGGATTCGTTCGATCTGTTTTTCTGCGGAGAGCCGACCGACATACAGCAGAAGTGCTCCGCGGTCGTCGTATTCACCAAGTAAGCGCTGACGTAGCTCTGGGCTACGCAACTCGGGCCGGAACATCTCCGTATCCACGCCCCGCTGCCATAGGGCGGTGTGCTGGATGCCCTTATCGCTGAGCTCTTGCACCATCGCGGTGGAGGTACAGAGATTAAGCAAAGCTTGGTTATGAGCCGCTTTTAGTAGTTCCCACAACAAGGGTTCGAGCATGCCCATGCCGTAGTGCTCGAGATACTTCGGCAGATGTGTGTGATAGCTGGCGATCAGGGGGATGGATTTGGTCTTGGCGAGCCAAATGCCTCCCAAGCCCAGAACCGCAGGATTCACCACGTGGATCAGGTCTGGCTGGAAGGCATCAATCGCTTCGGAGACAGCCGGGCGTGGCAAAGCGAGCTTCAACTCTGGGTAGAGCGGCAAGGGCATGGCGGGAACGCCCACCACCTTGGCTCCCATGTAATTGCTGGGTGCGCCCTCTGGACAAAACACCACCACTTCGTCTCCTGCATCCACCAGATGCTTCACCGTTTTGGTGAGCCGGGTGACGATGCCGTCGACTTTGGGGAGGAAGGTTTCTGTAAAAAAGGCGATTTTCAAGGGTTCGTCTCGATCAGGAGGCGTTGCCAATGGCTTGGGCCTGCGTCTTGGTCCAGGCCGACGTGCAGAGGATGCGCTTGCGGTCGCAGCGATCGGCGTATTTCGTCGCAATCTCTACAACCTCTTTGAGAAGGCCGTCATCAAGGGTGGTTGGTTTAAGCCCCAGCTCGATGAAGCAGCGGTTGTCCACGATCAGATCGTTTTCAACGGCTTCGTTACGGGGGTTCGGAAGATTGTTGACCTGAGCGCCTGTTAAAGCAGCCACCTTCTTGGCCAATTCGCCCACTTGGTGGCTCTCGGTCATTTGATTGAAGATCTTGACCCGTTCGCCCTTCTCAGGCCGGTTTTCGAGCGCGAGCTGCACGCAACGCACCGAGTCACGGATGTGAATGAAGGCGCGGGTTTGGCCGCCGGTTCCATGCACGGTGAGTGGATATCCGATCGCTGCTTGCATCAGGAAGCGGTTCAAAACCGTTCCGTAGTCACCGTCGTAATCAAAGCGGTTGGTGAGGCGCGGATCACGATCCGTGGCCTCGGTGTTGGTGCCCCAAACAATGCCTTGGTGAAGATCGGTAATCCTTACCTTGTCGTTCTTGTTGTAGTACAGGAACAGCAACTGATCGAGCGTTTTAGTCATGTGATAAACGCTTCCAGGACTGGCGGGATGAAGAATTTCCTCTTCAAAACGGCTGCCGTCAGGCTGGGGCACTTCCACCTTGAGGTAGCCCTCTGGAATGGTGGCGCCACGGTGGGAGCCGTAGCCATACACACCCATCGTGCCGAGGTGCACCACGTGGATGTCTTGGCCCGATTCCACGATCGCGGCCAGCAGGTTGTGGGTCCCGTTCACATTGTTGTCAACGGTGTAACGCTTGGTGGCGCTGCTTTTCATTGAGTAGGGCGCAGCGCGCTGTTCGGCGAAGTGCACGATTGAGTCGGGTTTCTCTTCGATGATGAGATCGAGAAGCCGTTGGTACTCGTGGGCGATATCCACGTGGATGAACCTCATGGGCTTGCCGCCAATGCTTTCCCACACGTTGAGGCGAACACCGATGCTCGCGATCGGTGTCAACGATTCCACCTCAAGGTCGATGTCGATCTTGCGACGACTGAGGTTGTCCACGATCACCACATCGTGATCTTGGTCGGCCAAATTCACCGCACAAGGCCAGCCGCAGAAGCCGTCACCACCTAAAACGAGAACTTTCACCCCAAACTCCGGCTGAAGCGAGCAAGCCGCTGATTTCTGGCAAGCTACTACAGGCTTTTTAGCTGACGGCTACGGACAGAGCCATTAGGGCGATCACAAGCACTGCGCCGGAGATGATCAGGAGCCGAGAGCCGTTGCTGAGAGAGGCTCCTTCGCTGATCACTTCCATTCGAGGTTCCTTCGCGAAGGCGTTGAGACGACCGCCATCTTCCTGAATGACTTGCATGAATCCAGCTGCAACTGATCGGGACGTTATGGAGTTGATTGCTGTTGCGCCCCTGCTTCTTCATGCTCCTTCACTACCAGAGGTCTGTTGTTCGCCTAGGCGGTGAACTGGTTGGCGCGTGTGTGCTGGTTGCTAGCCGTTGATACGTCCACTGGTGGGAGAGCTTGGAGAGGCGTCTGCCCGGGTTGGCAATCGACCTGCCAGCAATGATTGGCGTCCTGCCTGCACGGCGTTGGCCATCGCTTCTGCCATCAGAGGAGGTTGTCCTGCGAGGGCGATGGCGCTGTTGATAAGAACGGCATCGGCGCCCATCTCCATCGCTTGGGCTGCATCACTTGGCACGCCGATGCCCGCATCCACCACCACCGGCACCCTGGCGTTCTCGATGATCAGGCCAATGTTGGCGGCATTGCGCAAGCCCTGACCCGATCCAATGGGGGATCCCAGCGGCATCACGGTGGCGCAGCCCACGTCTTCTAAGCGCTTGGCCAGCAGGGGATCGGCATTGATGTAGGGCAGCACTGTGAACCCCTCCTTCACCAGTATTTCTGCCGCTTCCAATGTGCCAAAGGGGTCGGGCAGCAAATGACGACTGTCTGGGATCACCTCCAATTTCACAAAGTTGTTGTTGTCTTGACCGGCCAGCTTGGCGAGCTCCCTGCCGAGCCGGGCCACCCGCACGGCCTCTTCCGCGTTGGTGCACCCCGCAGTATTAGGAAGCATCCAGATTCGAGACCAGTCAATCGCTTCCATTAGGCCTGCATGGCCCTCAGCGACCGCCTGAACCCGCCGCACAGCAACTGTGACCATCTCACAGCCTGAGCGCTGCAGGCTGTGCTGCATGGCCTCCAGGCTTGGGTATTTGCCTGTTCCCGTGATCAGCCTGCTGTGGAAGCTGCGCCCTCCGATTTGGAGTGCATCGTCGTGAGAGTGGGTCGGATCCATAGGGGTCAGCTGCGGTTGGGTTGAAGAACCGGATCGTGATGCGGTCAAGCAGGCCGCAACCGCTCTACCGTGCGTCCATCATCCATTCCATGCATGCCCGTTCCTCCCGTCATCGACATACCGGTTGAGATTCAGGCACCGTTTGCGTCTTCCCAATCGTTTGATAGTTCACAACTTGCGATTCCTCTCGAACTTGAGGGATCGGTTGAGAGTTTTGATCCTGTCGCTCGCGCGGCTGACCTTGCGGCCACCCTGCCTCGCCAGTGGTGCGGAAATTACACCTCGTTTACGTCCAATTCCACCGTGGATGTGGAATTGACCTTGACCCGCTTGAAGCCAATGGGCCAGATGGTGGATTTACGCGGCGAGATGCGGATTGGAACGATTTCTACGCCTGTTCAGGGGAATCTCAATGCCAAGTCTGATCAGCTTGACCTTTTGCCTTTGTCTCCTGAGCTCACCAATGACATGGAAATTGGCGGGAGATTTTTAGGATTACAGGATTTTTCACTGGCTGGATGGGAAGCTCCAAGGCTGACCAACTCTGGCGGGCGTCTTGACTTATCGCGCAGTTGCGCTGTTTCAGAATCCGCGCCCATCCGGGCCCTTTGGTGAAGCTTGATTCGAGGTTTTTTCTTTTGCAGCGGAGCGTTCCAAGCGTTTTAATCGCTTGCGTGCTGTTTTGTTTTTAGGGTCAAGAACGAGTGCTTGGCGATAGAGGGCACAGGCTTCCTCATTTTCTAGTAGGCGTTCTTGGGCAAATGCGAGGTTATTCATTGCCACTGGGTAATCCTCTTTGGCTCGTAATGCCGCTTTGTAGTGGCGTACGGCAGTCGTGAAATCTTTCTCTGCTGCTAGCGCATAGCCCAAGGCATTTTCAATCAGCGCACGCGCCTCATCGGGCTCATTGTTGAGCTTTTTAACGGCCTGTCGCAACGTCACAATGGCCTGTGGGTAAAGGCGCTTGCGTAATTGAACAGACGCCAGCTCATACAAAGCACCTGCGTCTTTGGAGGACGCGACCTTCTCTTGCTCCATCTTGAGCAAGCTTTGTTCGTCGCGACGAACACGTAAAAATTGGCGACCGCCGACAATAGCGACGATCACCAAGAGGCCAATCAGGCCCAAAAGGTAGGTCTGAGGCAGGAAAGCATTCATGTCAGACCCAAGAAACGTCCCGTTGGGGACTGATCATTAACCCTGAGTGGCATTCACGACGTTGGCGAAACTCGCAGGATCGACAACAGCCATTTGAGCCAACATTTTGCGGTTGATCCGCACGTCAGCTTGCTTGAGGCCACCAATCAAACGGCTATAGCTCACGCCATTCATCCGTGCTGCAGCATTAATTCGCGCAATCCAAAGACGGCGGAAATCACGCTTGCGACGACGACGGTCGCGGTAGGCATTACAAAGCGCCTTCATGACGCGCTGGTTTGCCGTACGAAAGAGTGTTCCGTTGCCACCGCGGAAGCCACGGGCTAAGCGGAGAATTTTATTGCGGCGTTTACGGGCAACATTGCCTCTCTTGACGCGAGCCATGAATCAGATGTAGAGAAATTGAGAAAAAATGTCTTGCGTGGCTAATCACCTGGCAAAACTTATGCCTGAGCTCAGGCGTAGGGCATCATCAACGTGACGCGCTCTTCGTCGGTGCGATCCACCACGGCCTTGGTCTTCAAATGACGCTTCTGTTTTGGCGATTTGTGATCAAGAAGGTGATTGTGAAAGGCGCGGCGACGCATGAATTTGCCAGTACCTGTTGCTTTGAACCGCTTGGCGGCTGCTTTGCGGGTCTTGAGCTTGGGCATGGGTCTGGCTGCACGCGGCATAAGTAACAATCATAGAACGTTGCCTTGCTTGAGGCCAAACAATTCAAGCTCCGTCATGCTGAATCCAGTTGCAGCGGACCTGGCTTTGACTCCTCCCTTTAGCTGGCTGAAACGACGGGTCGTGTTGCCTTTGGCGTTGGTGAGTGCGATCGCTTGTAGCTGCCGCGCTCAAGAGTCGAGCCTCGAACCCGCGCCTACTGCCGTTGTGACCCATCGAGCGGTGCCATTGCCGCCAAAGGCCAATGCAGCGCCTTTATGGGTGGCACTGGACGATCACCTTGGCCGCGGCACCACCACACAACGTTCTGCGCCCTTGCTCACCTTGAACAGTGCTGGCCAGCAGTCCTTGCGATTGAGGGATGGAGCAGGAACCGTGGTTGCCGAGGCGAGGTCGCTGCGCCTCAGCTGGCGACTTGCTCCTTTGGCTGCACATGTGGAGATTGCACGCCAGATTGCTGGTCCCTTCGCCAGTTTTGAATCAGCGGAACGGATTGCCAGTCGCTGGCGTGATCAAGGTGTGGTCGCGCGCGTGGCCCATCCCGGCGACTGGGAGGTGTGGGCACCCATTGATGCTGAACCGCTCGATGGGGTCCCGGTGAGTACCTGGTTGCGAACGCTGAAAACGGAGATGAAAATCGTCTTGGAGGGCCCCTTAGGTGGACGCACCCTGCAGGGCCCGCTGATGCTGCAGGCTCCAAGCGGTCTGCTCTGGCAGGGAGGCGTTATGCGCGGCCCGTTTCGTCTTCAGCCGGATGCCTACGGCAGCTGGACGTTGTTGGAACAAGTTCCGATTGAGCGCTATTTAGAGGGGGTGGTTCCCCATGAAATCGGCGCTGGATCTCCTACGGCGGCTCTCGAAGCTCAGGCGGTGTTGGCGCGCACCTGGGCCCTGGCGAATAGCCATCGGTTTGCGATCGACGGCTATCACCTTTGCAGTGATACGCAGTGCCAGGTGTACAGCGATCCCCGACAAGCCAGTGCTGCGGTGCGTCAGGCGATTCGTGCGACGGCCGGACAGGTGTTGGCTTGGAATAGCGAGCCGATTCAAGCTTGGTATCACGCCAGCAACGGTGGGGTGATGGCTGGAGGAGAAGAGGCCTGGGCGATGGAATCGCTCCCTTATGTGCAGGCCCGTGCCGATGGATCAGCGGCATGGATCAAGGGAATGGCGTTGCCGCTGCAGGACGCCTCCTCTGTGCGTGTCTTGCTAGCGCGCGGCGATGGTGCCAATGGCATGAATCACCCTCGTTTTCGTTGGTCGCGCACGTACAGCGCTGCCCAAGTGGTCCAGGCTTTACGTGCTGCTGGCTTGTCTGCTGGTGTCCCCAGTTCCATAAGAGTGCGGAAGAGGGGAGCGAGTGGAAGGGTGCTGGCCCTCGACATCGAGATGACGGCTGACGGGGAGGCGGTCATGTTGCGACTGGATGGCATCCGTCGCACTTTGCGTCGCTTGCCCAGCACCTTGTTTGTGATTGAGACACTTGGGCCCGATCGATGGCGATTTAACGGTGGAGGATTTGGTCATGGAGTGGGCCTATCTCAAGCTGGCGCCATCGATCTGGCGGCTCGTGGTTGGAGCTTTGAACGGATTCTCAGTCACT
Source organism: Synechococcus sp. ChBW.bin.23 (assembly GCA_037620855.1). GTDB lineage: Bacteria > Cyanobacteriota > Cyanobacteriia > PCC-6307 > Cyanobiaceae > Synechococcus_C. The sequence continues at coordinate 7,827 of JASJLK010000013.1, forward strand.
ACTATCCGGGCACAACATTGACCACGGTCCAGCCGTCTTCAAGCTCTGAACCTGGGCAGGCCCCTTAAAGTCCGATGAGTTCGAACGGTGACAGGGTGTTGGCCGCAGGGACAGGCGATCGCCGACGCGGTAAGACAGCCTTGTTTTTGGTGGCCTGTGGTTGCGCTGGAGCGGCACCCCATTGGCTTGATCCCTCCAGGAGTCTCATCCCCTCACTCACGCTTGCGCTAGTGCTCGGTGGGTACTCGCTCAGCACAACGTTACGAGGCTCTGACGCGAGCGCCGTTCCCGCGAACAGCACCCCTGCAAATGAATGGGATGGGATCTCAAGCGCTGAGACGTCCCTGGCCGCGGACCCCGCCGTGATCGAGAGCTTTGCCTCTTGGCCCAAGGTTGATGTGGTGGTGGCCGCTAGGGATGAAGAGGCCGTGGTGGCACGTTTGATGGAACGCCTTGGAGCGCTTCGCTATCCAGCTGACCAACTCACCACCTGGATCGTTGATGACGGCAGCGAAGACAAAACACCAGATCTGCTCGATGAACTGAAGCCTCAGTACCCCAACCTGAACGTGATTCGCCGGCAGCGCAATGCAGGAGGAGGCAAGTCTGGTGCGTTGAATGCTGCGTTGGCTCAAAGCAGTGGGGAGTGGATTCTCGTGCTGGATGCCGATGGTCAGATCAGTGAAGACCAGCTGGAACGCTTGATTCCTATCGCCGTGATGGGCGATTGGTCTGGGGTGCAGATGCGCAAAGCAGTGACAAACGCCGATACCAATTTGCTTACGCGTGTCCAGGCGATGGAGATGGCCTTTGATGCGCTGATTCAGCAGGGGCGCCTTTTGGGTGGAGGGGTGTCTGAACTTCGTGGAAACGGGCAGTTGCTGCGTCGTGATGTTTTGGAAGCCTGCGGTGGCTTCAACGAAGACACGGTCACTGACGACTTGGACCTTAGTTTTCGTTTTTTGCTCCAGGGTGCTCGCACAACGCTGGTTTGGAATCCACCGGTCCGAGAAGAGGCGGTGGAGACCATTTCGGCGCTTTGGAAGCAGCGACAACGTTGGGCAGAAGGAGGGTTGCAGCGCTTCTTTGATTACTGGCCGGGGTTGCTCTCCAATCGCCTAACGGTTGGTCAGCGCCGAGACCTGGCTTGTTTTTTCTTGCTTCAGTACGCCCTCCCTGTGCTCTCATTTGCCGACTTGGTGACCAGTGCCTTAACGCGAACATCACCGGTGTACTGGCCCTTATCGATCGTGGCGTTTGGCGTGTCAGGCGTGGCGTATTGGAGAGGGTGCCGCCGCTGCAGTGAAGGCCCTGCCCTACCTCAACCCGATCCATTCTCATTGCTTTTGGGTATTGCCTATCTCAGCCATTGGTTCTTTGTGATTCCTTGGGTCACGCTGCGGATGGCGGTGCTTCCCAAGCGATTGGTTTGGGCAAAAACCAGCCATCGCGGGACTGAGGAGACGGTCAAAGCCTGAGCCTTGATGGTTGAAATGTTTTAGTCATTGTCCAGTTCCACATCCAGGATTTGACCGTTAAAAAAGTCGGCAAAGCGCTTCACTTTTTCATCCATGATCGAAGGCGGATTCACTTCCGCTGGTCGCGGTGGAGTTGGTGAGTTCATCGATGGGGAGCCCGGGCTAGAGGCCTCTGCTGAAACGATGCTGGGCGGTTTCGAGCCTGCTGGTGGTGAGCTTGTTGTTGGCGCTGCCACCGAAGTGATGAGTGGTGCTTGCGCAGCAGTCATCACGACTGGGGATGGAGATGTTGGCTTCGGTTGCGACGACGTCGGTAAAGACGGTGTTGGATCTGTGATGGGGATGGAGGGTGTTGATTGCTGTGCGGGTGCGGCGGGTGGCGTTGAGGCCATCGGGGCTGCACCCCCGTGGTTTTCCAAGATCAGTTGTCGGTTCCCGCCAATGGAACGTTTGATGGCTTGTTCCAGCAAGCTGGCCCGGCTTTGCACCATGCCCATCCAATTTCCAGCCACCTGCACCACAGCTCGATGGGGATCGAGTCGTACCAGTTGCGCCTGCTGTGACAGCAGCATTCGGGTGGAGGGAAGCTCGAGGCTGGCGAGAATCTGTTGCCACAGTTCAGGCAGATTGTTGCTGTCAGGGGCTGGTTCTTGCGCTGCAGGTAGCGACTGTGCAGGGTCTGAGCTGACGACCGGTTGTGGACTCGTGTTGGGAAGGCTGACGGCTGGTGCTGCTGGTGCTTCAACTACTGGAGCTGTACTGGCAAGCTCTGGTGTGCTGATTGCAGGAGGACTGATCGCTGCTGGGGGACTGACTGTTGGAGCGCTGCTGAGTGGCTTGCTGACCGGAGCAGCAGAACTGGGTTTTGCAACGGGGAGCTCGGCGTCAGCAAGGAGGCCCAGCAGCAACACTTCGAGCCACAACCTTGGTTGCACGCTTTGACGCAGCTGCTGTTCGCTGCCCTTGAGTTGTGCCTGCCAGTGCAGAAGTCGCTGACGGCCTAGGCGCTTCGCGAGTGCAGGCAACTGCTCTCGAAATTGTGGTGATACTCCTGTGAGCTCTGGGCGGTCTGGTGCGACAGCCATCAACACCAGGTCGCGCAAAATGCCCGCCAACCCTTGCAGTACAGCACCGGGATCCCGGCCACGATCCAGCAGGCGTCTGCTCGCCTCGAGCAGGGTGAGGGGTTCTCCCTCTGCAAGCGCTTCAGCCAGGTTGAGAAGTTCTTGCTCTGGGACCGCTCCCAACAGGTCCCAAACCGCATCAGCGTTGATCGGTCCTGGCAGGAGGCTGAGCTGATCGAGAAGGCTTTCCGCATCGCGCAACCCTCCTTGGGCGCGCTGGGCCACCACATGCAGCGCCTCTGGTTGGATTGGAATTGACTCCTGTTCGGCAATCCAGGCCAAGTGCGAGTTCAAAGCCTCGAGTGGAATGCGCCTGAAGTCAAAACGCTGGCAGCGGCTCAGAATCGTGGGCAGCACCCGTTGGGGATCGGTCGTGGCTAAGACGAATACCACCTGAGGCGGTGGCTCTTCCAGGGTTTTGAGCAGCGCGTTAAACGCGGCTGTAGAGAGCATGTGGCACTCATCCACCACATACACCTTCCAGCGCGCCTGCACAGGGGCGAACCGAGAGCGTTCGATCAGATCGCGAATGTTGTCGACACCGGTGTTGGAGGCAGCATCGATCTCGATCACATCGAGAGCGGTGCCTCGCGCAATCGTGGTGCAGAGCTCACAAGTCCCGCAGGGCTGGGGCGTTGGGCCGTCGTGGCTGAGGCAATTGAGTGAGCGCGCCAGAATCCTGGCGCTGGAGGTTTTGCCGGTTCCGCGTGGGCCGCTGAACAGATAGGCCGGGGCAATGCGTCCGGAGGTGAGGGCATGGCCGAGTGTGACGGCAATCGCCTCCTGACCCACCAGCTGATCAAACCGTTGAGGACGGTATTTGTGATGCAGCGGCTGATAGGCCTGACTCATGCACTAACCGCAAGATATTGAGGTTACTCAGCTTGATCGCTGATGGAACGCCCATGTTGCTCGTTGAGCAAATCGCTGATGCGTTGCTCTAGTTCTTCCACGGCTGCGAGTTCATCGGCGAGGCTTTGGCCCGCTTTGAGCAGTTTTCTGCCCTGTCCTCCATAGCGATCGCTGGCTCCATTGTTAGGGCCGCCGCGGATCCAGCCCTCTGCCTGCTCAAGTGTGCCTTCCAGTTGGTCGAGCAAGCTCTGACGGAGTTTTTTCAGCTGCAAAAGGCCGCGGCGAGCGCGATCTCGGGATTGTTCATTCACCAACCCCCGCTTGAGGAGCAATCGGAGTCCTGTGAGAAGCGCTGCAGGCATCAGCTGGCCAATAGCCAAAGCTCCGAGGCTGGTGGTGTGCAGGAAGCTCTCTACTTGCCCGCTCTGATGCCGGCCGGTTTTGCACCAGTTGGCGAAATGTTCGCAGTTGTTGAACAGCAGGTTGTAGCGCTGTTCGCCGATGCGGCTCATCGCTCGCCGCAGCGTGATCCCTGCTGGAGATGGATGGTCATGTTCCACAACGCTGGTTTCTAACCCGCGTTTGAACTCCTCCACCGGACTGCGCAGAATCTCTCGTCCTTCGAGGTAATGGGCGATGCTGCCATCGCCGAGATCGATGCCGTGATGGAGAAACAGGCCGTGCTGGCGCGGGACTGAAAGATGGTCAGCGGCAGCCATTGAGGGTGACGTTCAAGCCGACTCCTTGTGCTGCTTGGTGTCGGGGAGGGGCAGCACTTTGCCACCGGTGTGTTCTTCGACCATGGCTTTGGTGATCGTGAAGGCTGTCACGGTCTGATCGGAGGGCAGCTCGTACATCAGATCAAGCATCAACTCCTCCACAATTCCGCGAAGGGCTCGAGCGCCGGTTTTGCGACGATGAGCTTCTTTGGCAATCGCCTCAACGGCCTGGGATTCGAAGTCCAGTTGGACGTTGTCCATGCTTAAGAGAGTGCTGAATTGCTTCACCAAGGCGTCGCGTGGCTCGGTGAGGATCGATTCGAGAGCGCTCTCGTCTAATGGCTCGAGCACGGCGCTCACAGGCATGCGCCCAACGAACTCTGGGATGAGACCGTACTTAACCAGGTCATCGGGTTCGAGATGACGGAGCACCTGGGCGGCTTTGATATCGCGGGTGGAGCGGTTGCGACCCCGTCCATCATTTGGCACAAAGCCGATGGCATTACGGCCCATGCGCTTTTGCACCAAGTCGTCCAGGCCGACAAAGGCTCCACCACAAATAAATAGGATTTGGCTCGTATCGATCTGGATGCAGTCCTGATAAGGATGCTTGCGGCCGCCCTGAGGAGGCACGTTGGCCACGGTGCCCTCCAGCATTTTCAGAAGGGCCTGTTGAACGCCTTCCCCAGACACGTCGCGCGTGATCGAGGGGTTTTCGCTTTTTCGCGCAATTTTGTCGATTTCATCGATGTAGATGATCCCCCGCTGGGCCTGCTCCACATCCATATCGGCTTTCTGCAGCAGCCGCAGCAGGATGTTCTCAACGTCTTCTCCGACATAGCCAGCCTCTGTGAGGGTGGTCGCATCGGCAACGGCGAAGGGCACATCGAGCATTTCTGCCAGGGTTTGAGCCAGCAGGGTTTTGCCACAGCCGGTTGGACCAATCAGCAGGATGTTGCTCTTGTGCAGGCGGGTGGCCGTTTGAGCGGCTTCCCCTTGGCCATCGCCCTGCCATGCCAGGCGTTTGTAGTGGTTGTAAACGGCAACAGCCATCACCTTCTTTGCTGCTTCTTGACCGACGACTTGTTCGTCTAGGAAGCCCTTGATTTCGTGAGGCTTGGGGATTGTGGCCAGCGTTGGAGCAGGTTTGCTGGTTTTGCTAGTGCCGCCTGCAGCAGTTTTTTTGGAGGGTTCGCCGCCGTGACGGGGATTGCCTTGAGCATCAATCAGTTCTTCGTCGAGAATCTCGTTGCAGAGATCGATGCACTCATCACAGATGTAAACCCCAGGACCCGCGATCAGTTTGCGCACTTGCTCCTGGGACTTTCCGCAGAAAGAGCACTTCAGATGGGCGTCAAATTTGGCCATCGAGCTCTGGACACATCAAACGGAGGACAGAACCGGTCGGAGTGAGATCGGACTGGATTCGTAGGATCGTTGGGGGAATGGGCTATGTCAGCCCCCCGTAATGATTCCTTCGCCTCCGAGATTGTCCACAACGCGATCGATCAATCCGTATTCAACCGCTTCGGCTGGAGAAAGGAAGTAGTCCCGTTCGGTGTCTTCGGTGATTTTGGCGAGCGGTTGGCCGGTATGCTCCGCCATCAAACCGTTCAGGGTTTCCTTAAGAAATAAAATTTCCTGAGCCATGATTTCGATGTCCACAGCCTGACCTTGGGCACCACCAAGAGGTTGGTGAATCATGATCCGGGCGTTGGGAAGGGCTAAGCGTTTGCCTTTGCAGCCTCCGCTCAGCAGAAAAGCTCCCATTGAGGCAGCGAGGCCATAGCAGATGGTGACGACGTCTGGTGCCACCTGCTGCATGGTGTCGTAGATCGCCAAACCCGAAGTAATCGAGCCCCCCGGTGAATTGATGTACACCTGAATGTCTTTTTCAGGGTCTTCCGCTTCTAGGAAAAGAAGTTGAGCAACCAGAGCATCCGCTACCTGGTCGTTGACGTCGGTGCCAAGAAAAATGATTCTCTCCCGGAGCAGACGGGAATAGATATCAAAGGAGCGTTCACCCCGACCGGACTGCTCTATGACCGTGGGAACCCCTGGAGAGGCAAACGGGGCGTGAGCTGAGACGGGAAGAGCCCCTCGCCAGCGGTTTTCGATTGGGTGGTGGCTGCGGGCGTTGATCACGCGGCGGCGGGCGGGAGGACAGATGAATGCAATCTATGGGCGCCGATCAGGCATCGGTGGCGCTTGGCTTGTCCTTCTCAGGTGGCTTTTCGCTGACGGTGCTGTTTTCTTCCAGCCAGCCGAGCAGTTTTTCTTGAAGGAGATCCTCGATCACCGCTTGACGGAGACGGTTGGGATCGATGTCACGCTCACCGGAGAGTTGGGCTGTGACCTCCTTCACTTTTGCGTCAATCTCTGGGTCTTCAATCTTGAGGCTTTCTGCTTCCGCTAGGGCCGAGAGGGCAAGACTGCGGCGCAGACGCTCCTCCGCTTCCGGCCGAGAGGTTTCCATCAAGTTGCGGACGAGCTCAGGAGTGAACAGAGATTTCACATCCATTCCCTGTTGTGAGAATTGAGCTGCGGTTTGTTCCACCAGGTTGCGCACCTCCTGTTGAACCAAGGTTTCGGGCAGTTCCACCTCAAGTTGCTCGACCAGAGCGGCGAGCAGGGCATCGCGTCGATTGCTGGTGGTACGGCGCTCAGCGTCATCCTTCAAACGCTTTTCAAGATCAGAGCGGAGCTCTGCCAAGGTTTCCTGCTCGCTGGCTTGTTTGGCGAAATCGTCATCCAAATCGGGAAGTTCTCTGGTTTTGAGATCCTTCAGTTCGATTTCGAAGCTGGCCTTGCGTCCGCGCGCATCTTCCTTGGGGTAGTCGTCAGGAAAATTGCAAGCCACGGTTTTGCTGTCACCAACGGCCATGCCCACAACTCCTTCAATGAAGCCGGGGATCATGCGGCCATTCTCGAGGTCCACATCCATCGAATCGGCGCTGCCGCCTTCGATTTCGCTGCCGTCGTCGCTATACGTGCCTTTAAATCCCAATACAGCGATGTCGCCTTCTGCAGCCTTGCGGTCTTCCACCGGAACCACGGTGGCGAGCTGACGACGTGACTGCTCGAGCATGTCATCCACTTTTGCGGCATCGAAGCTGACGCTCTCGGCTTCCGCTTTCAGGCCCTTTGTGGTTTTCAGGGTTGGGGTGGGAGCCACATCGGCTTCAAAGGTGACGGAGAGAGGCTTCCCAGGTTCAAAGGATTCCAGCAAGGCTTCGTAACCGCCATCCACCTCGGGTTGGCCTAAGGCTTCAATCGTTTCCTGCTTAATGGTGTCCCGCCAGATGCCGTCCACGAGGTTCTCGAGTGCTGTGGCGCGAATGCGTAGTCCGCCAAGTTGTTGCACGAGAACGGAGCGAGGCACCTTCCCTTTGCGGAATCCGGGCAGATTCACGCTACGACTCAGCTGTGAGATCGCCGCTTCGTAACTGGCCTGGCTGCGTTCGGCTGGAATCGCTACTTCAACGGCCAGACGGCTGCCGGGGCGGGCTGTGGAGGTGACCTTCAGGCTGGCGGCACTCATCGGCGGCGTTCAAGAGCAGACCCATCATCTTAATTAAGTGCCAGTCCTTTGCCATCCGCGTAAGCTGGTCGGAACGCTTTAGCAATTCCCTGCGGCGTTACAACGCCAGGGATCGATGCAGTCAGTGGCACTTAGCCACGGCATACACCAGATTTTTGTTCCAGTTTTATTCGTTTGATTTCCGCTGCGCCATTACCCAACCGACCACTCACCGTTGCGGTGCTGGGTGCCAGTGGTGCCGTGGGTCAAGAGCTTCTTCAGCTTCTTGCGGAACGAAATTTCCCAGTCGCTGAACTGCGCCTTTTGGCGTCCACTCGCTCTGCTGGAAGTTGCTCCTCATGGAAGGGGCAGGAGCTCATGGTTCAAGAGACCACAGCCAAAGCATTCGAGGGCGTTGATTTGGTGCTCGCCTCTGCAGGTGGCTCGGTTTCCAAGGCCTGGCGTGAGGCGATCGTGGCTTCGGGAGCCGTGATGGTGGATAACTCCAGCGCATTCCGCATGGAAGACGGTGTGCCCCTTGTGGTTCCCGAGGTGAATCCAAGTGCAGCGCAGCAGCACCAAGGCGTGATCGCGAATCCAAACTGCACCACAATCCTGCTGAGTTTGGCGTTAGCGCCGCTGGCGTCGCGCCGACCTTTGCGTCGCGTGGTGGTGAGCACCTATCAATCGGCCAGTGGTGCCGGTGCCCGCGCCATGGACGAACTTCGTGATCTTTCCCGGGTGGTGCTTGATGGAGGCACCCCCACGAGTGAGGTTTTGCCCCATTCGCTTGCGTTCAATCTTTTTTTGCATGATTCACCGCTTCAGCCGAATGGATATTGCGAAGAGGAGCTGAAGATGGTGAATGAAACCCGCAAAATCATGGGCATCCCCGACTTGCGCTTTACAGCAACGTGCGTGCGGGTTCCTGTGTTGCGCGCTCATTCAGAAGCGGTCAATGTGGAATTCCATGAGCCTTTCACTGTGGAGGAGGCTCGTTCACTCCTAGCGGCTGCTCCTGGTGTTGAGCTACTCGATGATTGCGCTCACAACCGTTTCCCCATGCCAACCGATGTAACCGGTCGAGATCCGGTGATGGTGGGGCGGATTCGTCAGGACATCAGTGAGCCGAATGCTCTTGAATTTTGGCTATGTGGTGATCAGATTCGGAAAGGTGCCGCTCTTAATGCCATCCAAATCGCCGAACTTCTTCTTCCTTCTATTTGACCTGTATGAGTATTGCTGCTGAACTTTCTCCGACTCCGTTTGGCCGACTGTTGACGGCCATGGTGACTCCCTTCGATGCTGAGGGCCGCGTGGATTTGGCCTTGGCAGGTCGTTTGGCCCGTCATCTTGTTGAGGAAGGTTCAGAGGGGCTTGTTGTTTGTGGCACTACGGGTGAATCGCCAACCCTGAGCTGGCAGGAGCAAGTCAAGATGCTGGAGGCTGTCCGTCAAGCTGTTGGATCTGGCGTGAAGGTGCTTGCAGGCACGGGCAGTAACAGCACAAGTGAAGCGGTGAAGGCCACGCGAGAAGCGGCGGCGGCTGGCGCTGATGGTGCCCTGCTTGTTGTGCCTTATTACAACAAGCCTCCGCAAGAGGGCTTGGAAGCGCATTTTCGAGCGATTGCCACGGCGGCTCCGGAGCTACCGCTGATGCTTTACAACGTGCCTGGACGCACTGGTACGAGCATGGCTCCGGCCACGGCAGCTCAACTCATGGATTGCGCCAATGTGGTGAGCTTCAAGGCGGCCAGCGGTTCGATTGAAGAGGTCACCGATCTGCGCTTGGCCTGTGGACCTCGCCTCGCCGTCTACAGCGGTGATGACGGATTGCTCTTGCCGATGTTGTCCGCTGGTGCAGTCGGTGTAGTGAGTGTGGCCAGTCATGTTGTTGGCAGGCGTTTGCGCCACATGATTGATGCCTTCCTCAGCGGTGAAAACGCTGTTGCCCTTGGTCAGCATGAGCAGTTGACGCCGCTCTTCCAGGCCCTCTTTGCCACCTCCAACCCCATCCCTGTGAAAGCTGCTCTTGAGCTGAGTGGATGGCCAGTGGGTGCTCCTCGCCTTCCCTTATTACCCCTTAATTCAGCCATGCGCGATTCCTTAGCCCACCTCCTCACTGCCCTGCGTCAGACCTGACGCTCCGGCTGCCGATTCAGATTTTCCCTTTTTAACTTCCCTTGCGTTCTTATCCATGACATCTACTCTTTCTAAAACCAAGCAGGCCTGTCTCCGGGTGATTCCACTGGGTGGGTTGCATGAGATCGGCAAGAACACCTGCGTGTTCGAGTACGGCGATGATCTGATGCTTGTGGATGCCGGTTTGGCATTCCCCAGTGACGGGATGCACGGGGTGAATGTGGTGATGCCCGACACCAGTTTCCTGCGTGAAAACCAGAGTCGGATTCGCGGCATGATCGTGACCCATGGTCATGAAGATCACATCGGTGGAATTGCACACCACCTCAAGAATTTCGATATCCCAGTGATTTATGGGCCTCGCTTGGCCCTCTCCATGCTCACTGGAAAAATGGACGAGGCTGGTGTCACCGACCGCACCACCCTCCAAACGGTGGGTCCTAGAGACGTAGTGAAGGTGGGTCAGCACTTCTCGGTGGAGTTCATTCGCAACACTCACTCGATGGCCGACAGCTTTTCGCTGGCGATTACCACCCCAGTGGGCAATGTGATTTTCACGGGTGATTTCAAGTTTGATCACACCCCTGTGGATGGTGAGCACTTCGACCTGGCCCGTCTTGCCCATTACGGCGATCAGGGCGTCTTGTGTCTGTTCAGTGATTCCACGAATGCGGAGGTGCCTGGCTACTGCCCGCCTGAACGTTCCGTGTTCCCAAACTTGGACCGACATATCTCTGAGGCGGAAGGACGGGTGATCATCACCACGTTCGCCAGTTCGATTCATCGCGTTTCGATGATTCTTGAGCTGGCGCTTAAAAACGGACGCAAGGTGGGTCTACTTGGACGCTCCATGCTGAATGTGATCGCTAAGGCCCGTGAACTCGGCTATATGCGTGCACCGGACGAGCTGTTTGTGCCGATCAAGCAGATCAATGATGTGCCAGACCGCGAGACGTTGTTGCTGATGACCGGCAGCCAGGGTGAGCCTCTTGCTGCTCTGAGCCGGATCTCGCGTGGTGACCACCCTCAAGTGAAGGTGAAGAGCTCTGACACAATCATTTTCTCAGCGAGCCCGATTCCCGGAAACACCATTTCAGTGGTGAATACGATCGACAAATTGATGATCTTGGGAGCCAAGGTTGTCTATGGCAAGGGCGAAGGCATTCACGTGTCTGGCCACGGCTTCCAGGAAGATCAAAAGCTGATGTTGGCCCTCACTCGTCCGAAGTATTTCGTGCCCGTGCATGGTGAGCACCGCATGCTCGTGAAGCATGCCCGCACCGGCCATTCGATGGGCGTGCCTGAAGACAACACGCTGATCATTGACAACGGTGATGTCGTTGAGCTCACCCCGGATTCAATGCGCAAAGGCGATCCCGTGAAAGCAGGTATTGAGCTGCTCGACCAGTCTCGCAACGGAATCGTTGATGCTCGCGTGCTCAAGGAGCGTCAACAGCTTGCGGTTGACGGGATCGTGACGATCCTGGCTGCGATTAGCACCGATGGGGCGATGGTGGCTCCGCCTCGCGTGAATTTGCGTGGTGTAGTCACCACTGCAGATGCACGCAAGATGTCGCTGTGGACGGAACGCGAAATTAAGTGGGTGCTGGAAAATCGCTGGAATCAGCTCTGCCGCACCGTGGATGGGGCTTCTCCTGAAGTGGATTGGATGGGCGTTCAGCGCGAAGTGGAAGTGGGATTAGGTCGGCGCATGCGTCGCGAGATGCAGGTGGAACCCTTGATTCTTTGTCTCGTTCAGCCAGCTCCTGGTGGCACTCCGGTCTATAAAGGCCGCGCTGATGCAGAGCCTGATACTCGTCCGGCAGCCCGTGGGCGTAGCGGTCGTCATGGTGCTCCCGGCCGCGACAGCGGTAATGGCCACGTACGGCGTGATCCGAATGCGGCTCCAGCACGGGTTGTGCCTTCGCGTGTGATTGGAACACCCGTGCCTGCCGCAGCAATGTCTGTTCCAGCAGCAGCGACGCCAGCTCCGGTCCCAGCTCCAGTGAAAGAGCCTGTTGCTGCGACGGTGGTGGTGACTAGTGCTCCAGAGCCGGAGATGCCAGCAGGACGCATCCGTCGTCGTCGTTCAGCGGCGGCGTAGGGAATGCCAGGCCAACGCCAACCGCTTTCGTAAGGGAAGGCATGTTGGCGGATCGTTATCAGCTGCCTGTGCTGATGACGATCCGAGTTGGGCAATGTGCTTCAGGTTGACGCGCAGCAGTCCGGCCTCCAAACGCTTGGGGTCGGTATCGAAAGCACTTGCCAGCGATGGAGTTAAAGCCTGCTCAAGAGCGTTCTCCAAGTTCTCTGGGTCTTCAGCTTGCTCTTGAGAGCTATTTGATTCTCTTGGCTGTTGCAATCCCTTTTGCTGTTGCGACACCTTTGGCTGATCCATTTCAGCCTTCAGCCAGGGCATGGCCGTTTCGATCGTTTCAGCTGCGGGCTTGTCTGCCGCTGTGCGCGTTGAGGTGGCGTTCAAAAACGGATCAAGGATGAGATCGTTACTGGTTGGCTCGCTTGTCACCTTTCCAAATGGAACGGATGCCAGCTCTTCTGCAGCAGAAGCAGACACAGCAACATCAATGACAGGTGAGCGCTCCAGCACTTCGCTGAGGCCCTGTTGAGCAAGTTCCCGCAGTGTGTCTGGCGGCTCGCTGGCGAGCACGAGCCGGTAAAACTCGGCGCTCTGGCTCACATCATCCTTTCCATAGAGGTGGATGTGGCCGAGCAAGAGGGCCACAAAGGCTCTCCAGGCCAGGGTTGCTTCCCGTTCGGCGCCTGAGGCGGGAAGGGGCTCCAGTTGTCCCAGCAGTGGACGCGCCAAATCATCGGCTTTGTTGAACTCGCTAGCGCTGTAGGCCTGCTCAGCGGCGATGTATTGCTCCTGAAAATCAGCGTCCAAGCGAGGTTGTTATGGCTTGCTCACTAGTTGTACCGAGTCTTGGGTCCATTGCAGAGTCATTTGCCCTGGCAAAGAGCGGCTTCCGGGGGGGCGGCCAGGGCCAATCGCCAAGCTCAGGGTGTCGAGTTGGCTTGCGGAGAGGGTGCCAACGCATTGTTCTTGCAGCCAATGATGGAGCAACAGCCGACGGGTGGCTTCTGGCAGAACCTTGAGTGCGTTGCGTTGCAAGCCGCGTTCACAACGCAATTGTTCTAGGGCCAGGGTGGCGAGGGTGCGTTGGCTGTCCTCCACTTGAGAAACCCGCTCGCTGAGTTGGGCGATGCGTCGGCTGCAGCCTGGATGCAACTTCTCCAGCACCGGAAGCACGTCGTTGCGAATGCGGTTGCGGCTGAAGGCCGGATTGGCATTCGATGGATCAATCCAAATGGGCAGTTGCAAGTCCTCGCAGATCTGGGCGGTGTCGTCTCGGCTGAAGCTCAAAAGGGGGCGCACCAGCCGAGGGCCAGTTGGGTCATTGTTTTGTAGTGGTCTGATCTGCCGCAAGCTGCCAAGGCCGGCCAGATCCGTGCCACGGGCCAACTGCAGCAGCAATGTTTCAGCCCTGTCGCTCGCGGTGTGAGCGGTCAGAACCGTGCGGCAGCACAGCTGCTGGCTCAGGGCGGCAAGCTCTTGGTAACGCCAGGATCGGGCGCTGGCCTCTGTTCCTGTGTTCTCCCTCGTGCTGCGGCTGATCTGAAGATCTATCTCCTTGACTTGGCACCATGCCTTGAGTTCGGAAGCCATGGTTGCTGATTGATCGTGCCAACCATGGTCGCCGTGCCACAGCTGAAAGTGCCAATGATGCAAATGCTGAAGCCCCAGGAGTAGGCCGAGTAAGGCCATGGAGTCTTGACCGCCTGAGAGAGCAATCAGCAATGTTGTTCCCTTAGGAAGCAGGTTCGGTTGCCTCAGCAGTTGGCGGTGCAGCGTGTCGTGCCAAGGCAACCAGGATTTGGAGGCAGCCATGGTGCGGCCAGCGAGTGGAACAACAGAAGATTGATCTTGCCTGTTCTCAGGCGAGATCACACCCGCGGTGTGAGAATGATGGAACCTGATTTCGCTGGGATGACCCGCCTTTCTCTGCTGCCCGCTGAGCTTCGCCGCAGCCTGGAGCAGCGAACCGCACTCAAGGTGATCGCCGGTTTGATGAACTTCGATCGCTGCAACGTGGCGATGGTGGCGGCTGCCGCGGGTCGCGGCGGTGCTGATTTGATTGATGTGGCCTGTGATGCAGAGCTGGTTAAGTTGGCGATCGAGGCCTCCGCTGGTGTGCCTGTCTGTGTTTCTGCGGTGGATCCTGAGTTGTTTCCGGCCGCTGTGGCTGCCGGCGCGGCGATGGTGGAGATTGGCAATTACGACGCCTTTTATCCCCAAGGCCGGATCTTTGATGCCGCTGAAGTGTTGGCGATCACGCGCCGAACCCGCCAGCTGCTTCCCGACGTGGTGATGAGCGTCACGGTCCCCCATGTGCTGCCGCTGGATCAGCAAGAGCAGTTGGCTGTGGATTTGGTGGCAGCCGGTGCCGATCTGATTCAAACCGAGGGAGGCACCAGCGCGAAGCCGTTCAGCGCTGGCAGCCTTGGATTGATTGAGAAAGCAGCTCCTACCTTGGCCGCGTCCCACAGCATCAGTGCTGCCCTGCATCAGGCCGAGTGCGCTGTGCCTGTGCTCTGCGCCTCTGGATTGTCTGCTGTCACTGTGCCCATGGCCATCGCTTCTGGCGCTGCTGGCGTTGGAGTGGGATCGGCGGTGAATCGCCTTAACGATGAGCTGGCGATGACGGCTGTAGTGCGCGGGCTTCGTGAGGCTTTGGTTCGTTCAGTGATCAGCCGCGTCTGATTGCGGTTGCACTGATACGGGGATCTGGTTCTAGGCAGCTTTTGCCCCCCTGCCTAGAACCGTCGCTGGTTTGGGCGGTTTCGCTAAAGATTCCTAGCTTGCGATCAGTGATGGTTGGGCTGTGATGGGAACGCTTGGCTGGTTGCTGCAATGGCCGATTCGAGCCCTCGTGTTGCTTGTCGTGGCAGCGCTTCCCCTTGGTGTGGAATTAGCCAGCTTCGGTACGGCCCTGTGGGCAGCGGTGTTGATTGGCCTGTTGGGCACGTTGCTGATCCTGCCGCTCAAAGTGGTGCTCGGTCCGGTTTGGGCCATTACCTCGCTGGGCGGGTTGATCTCGCCGGTGTCCTTTCTCTTCAACTGGATGATTACGGTCTTCTTGTTTGGCTTGGCCGCTTGGCTGATCCAAGGCTTTCGCCTCAAGAACGGTCTGATCAGTGCCATCTGTGGCGCAGTTGTGTACAGCGTGATCAGTGCCGTGGTTTTGCGTGCCCTTGGCCTTGCCGATGTGGACTTCACCAGGGCCGCGCTGATCGGGTCGTTGGCCTAAAGCTGACGCGGCTTGAGCGACATGGTTGGCGTTTGGTGCTGAGTAAGACGCCGTTGCCTTAGCAATCGCCGTAGCCTGGTCAGCCTTCCTCCAGGCTCGACGCCACCGGACCATGCCCGCCTACGAGCTATCGGCGCCTTACACCCCTAAGGGAGATCAACCCACGGCGATCGCCAAATTGGTGGAGGGTGTGAATGGAGGAGAGCGTTATCAAACGCTTCTCGGAGCCACGGGTACGGGAAAGACGTTCACGATGGCCAATGTGATCGCCCAAACAGGTCGTCCTGCTTTGGTGCTGGCCCATAACAAAACGCTGGCGGCCCAGCTTTGCAACGAGCTGCGGGAGTTCTTTCCGCACAACGCTGTTGAATATTTTATTTCGTATTACGACTATTACCAACCGGAAGCCTATGTGCCGGTAAGTGATACCTATATCGCCAAAACAGCATCGATCAATGAAGAAATCGATATGCTGCGTCACTCTGCGACGCGCTCATTATTTGAGCGGCGTGACGTGATCGTGGTGGCTTCGATCAGTTGTATTTACGGGCTAGGAATCCCAAGTGAATATCTCAAGGCCGCTGTGCCCTTCAAGGTGGGTGAGACCTTGGATTTGCGCGGATCGTTGCGCGATCTGGTGAATAATCAGTACACCCGAAATGACACAGAAGCAGGGCGTGGACGTTTCCGCGTGAAGGGTGATGTCCTAGAAATTGGTCCAGCTTATGACGACCGATTAGTACGCGTTGAGCTCTTCGGTGATGACGTAGAAGCGATTCGCTATGTGGATCCAACGACTGGTGAAATCCTCCAAAGCTTGGATGCGATAAGCATTTATCCAGCCAAGCACTTCGTGACTCCAAAAGAGCGTCTCAATGATGCCGTTAAGGAGATTCGTGCGGAGCTGAAAGATCGCCTTGAATTTTTGAATGGTGAAGGCAAGTTGCTTGAGGCTCAGCGCTTAGAGCAACGCGCTACCTACGACCTGGAGATGCTGCAACAAATTGGTTATTGCAATGGCGTAGAAAATTATGCGCGTCATTTGGCTGGTCGTGAGCCTGGATCTGCTCCGGAATGCCTGATTGATTATTTCCCAGATGATTGGTTGTTAATCGTGGATGAAAGTCATGTGACCTGCTCTCAGCTTTTAGCGATGTACAACGGCGATCAAGCCCGCAAAAAGGTGCTGATTGACCATGGTTTCCGTTTGCCGAGTGCCGCTGATAACCGGCCGCTTAAGTCCGAGGAATTTTGGAGCAAGGCTAAGCAGACCGTCTTTGTGAGCGCAACTCCTGGTAACTGGGAGATGGAGATCAGTAAAGGTCAGATCGCGCAACAGGTCATTCGCCCCACTGGGGTATTGGATCCAATTATTGAGGTGCGGCCTACCACCGGACAAGTGGATGACTTGTTGGGAGAGATTCGTGATCGTGCCTCCAAGAATCAGCGGGTGCTGGTGACGACGCTCACCAAACGGATGGCAGAAGACCTCACGGACTACCTCGCAGAAAACAAAGTTCGTGTGCGCTATTTACACTCCGAAATCCACTCGATTGAGCGGATCGAGATCATTCAGGACTTACGTCTGGGTGAATACGACGTGCTGGTTGGCGTGAATTTGTTGCGGGAAGGATTGGATCTGCCAGAGGTATCGCTTGTGGCGATTCTTGATGCCGATAAGGAAGGCTTTCTACGTGCCCAGCGCTCTTTGATTCAGACGATTGGGCGTGCAGCACGGCATGTGGAAGGGAAAGCATTGCTTTATGCCGAGAACATGACGGATTCAATGGCCAAGGCGATTGAAGAAACCGAACGCCGCCGCAAGATCCAGCACACATATAACGAAAAGCACGGCATTACACCCACTCCTGCTGGCAAGAAGGCCACTAACTCAATTCTTAGTTTTCTGGAGCTGTCACGCAAACTCAAGGGGGATGGCCCCGATGCAGATTTGGTCAAAGTTGCTGGTAAGGCGGTTCAGGCTTTGGAAGAAGACAGCGCTGGATTGGCTTTCGATGCTCTGCCTGAGCTTATCGATCAACTTGAGCTGAAGATGAAAGAGTCAGCAAAGAAGCTCGACTTTGAGGAGGCGGCCAATCTGCGTGACCGGATCAAGAAGTTGCGTCAGAAGCTGGTGGGAAGCAGCAGATGATCGGGTATTAGTGGATTAGGCCTCAAACGGAGATTCTGTGCCCTGCGCTTGATGGCATTCAGAACCACCGAGTTGGAAGCCGGCATGCACGGCTTTGAGGGCTTTGATGCCATCGGATTCGGCCACGACGCAACTGGTCCTGATTTCGCTGGTGGCGATCAATGCAATGTTTACGTCAGCTTCGGCAAGGAAGCGGAACATGCGGCCAGCTGTCCCTGCGGTGGCAGGCATCCCAGCACCGATCGCGCTGACGCGGGCAATAGCAGGCCCATCTTCGAGAACGGCCCCTGGCCATTGGGCCAGGAGTGGTGCAAGGGCTTGATCCGAGGCTGCTCTGTCCTCGCGTTTCACGATGAAGCTGATGTCACGGCTGCCATCGCTGTGCTGCCGTTCGGATTGGACGATGGCATCAAGGCTGATGCCGGCGTCCGCGAGCGCGGAACAGAGGGAACCGGCCATCCCCGGTCGGTCGGGCACATGACGAACGCTCATTTGCGCTTGATCGCGATCTAGGGCAACGCCCCTTACCTCCGGTTCACCTTCTCCGCTGGCCGGAGGGTTGATGTGTTGCTGCTGTGTGCTCAGCTCAAAGGCCTGTTGCGCAGCTTGCAAAGCCTTGCCTCCCATGGAGGCGTCCACCACGCAGCTCACCTTCACCTCGCTGGTGGCGATCAAACGCAGGTTGATTCCTTCTCTTGAGAGCGTGTCGAATAAGCCAGCGGCGATGCCAGGGCGGCCCATGATCCCAGCGCCCCTGATGCTCAGCTTGCTCATGCCGCCGTCTGAACTGAGGTTGCCGCCGAGGCTGTCCACCAGCTTGGTGCAGATGCTGCGGGCTTTGTTGAGATCTGTTGCCGCCACGGTGAAGGTGATGTCGTTGCTGCTGCCCTCATGGGTGGCCTGAATGATCAGATCCACGTTCACGCCTCCTGCAGACAGGCTTTCGAACAAGCGTGCAGCCACCCCTGGCTGATCGGGCACGTGGGAGAGGGCCAGTACGGCTTGATTTTCAAGCAGTTCCACGCCATCAACAGGTCGCCCGAGTTCCAAACCCTCGCGGCCGATCGGTCTTGGGTTCCGGCTGGTGAGTGTGGTGCCTGGCGCATCGCTCCAGCTGGAGCGCACCACCATGTTGACGCCGTAGTTGCGGGCGATCTCAACGGCACGGGGGTGGAGGACTGCGGCACCCAGGCTGGCGAGTTCGAGCATTTCATCGCAGCTGACTTGCGTCATCAGTTGGGCATTGGCCACCTTGCGTGGATCGGTTGTGAGCACCCCTGGCACATCGGTATAGATCTCGCAGACATCCGCACCAAGGGCTGCGGCTAAGGCAACGGCTGATGTGTCAGAGCCGCCACGGCCGAGGGTGGTGATTTCAGCGGTTCCGCCGCGGCTGAGGCTGGTGCCTTGGAAGCCAGCGACCACAACCACTTGCCCCTCTGCCAGCCGGGCGCGTAGCCGGTCGGTGCGCACATCGAGGATGCGGGCTCTGCCATGGGCGGATTCGGTCACGATCCCCACTTGGGCTCCGGTCATCGAAACAGCTGGAACGCCCAGTTCATGCAGGGCCATCGAGAGCAGGGCGATCGAGACCTGTTCGCCGGTGGAGAGCAACATGTCCATCTCACGCTGCGGCGGCGTGGCGCTGATCGCTTTGGCCTTGGCGGTGAGCTCGTCTGTGGTGTGCCCCATAGCCGACACCACAATCACCAGATCATTGCCGTCTTCTTTGCAGGCGGCGATGCGCCGGGCGACGGCCTGGAGGCGTTCCACGCTGCCGACGGACGTACCGCCGAACTTCTGCACCAGCAGGGCCATCTCAACGGTCTCCAACAGCAGGAGATTGTCTCATTATGGCTGCGTTGAGAATGACCATTGAGTCAATTTACTTGGTAAAAGCTGTTGTTTACATACTTAGGGAATCATGGTTAATTAATTCGCTGATACTTATTGTTATGAAGGCAAGCAAGGCTGCAATCTTTCCCTCATTTTTTATTGGACTCGCTTTTGTTGGCTCATTTGCGTCGATTGCAGGTCCAACTGTCTCCGTACCAGATTTCAAAAACGAAGTTGGCCGGTTGGCATGGTGGAGTCCCAGGGTGAGTAGGCAGCTGGCTGATGTTCTTTCGAACGAATTGTCTGCTGCAGGTGGACTCACGGTGGTCGAACGGCAAAATGTCAAAGCTTTATTGTCTGAGCAGGAGATGGCCGAACTTGGCATCGTTAAAAATAATAATCGTGCTGCAAAGTCTGGACAGATGACTGGCTCTCAGTACGTCATTCTTGGACGGGTTAGCGGCTATGAAAATAATGTGGAAACTAAGCAGTCTGGAAGTGGTATGGGGTTTATGGGATTTGGAGGCTCTAAAACTGTGGCTGAAACGAAGGCCTATGTGTCACTAGATCTTCGTGTTGTCGATACAACTACTGGCGAAGTTGTTGGCTTTAAAACTGTTGAAGGCAGGGCGAAAAATACAGCCAAAGTGAAGGGATCTGGTGGTTCTTTGGCTCCCTTGGCGGGTTTGGTTGGTGGGCTAACAGGTGCTAGTGGTGCTGGTGCTTATGGCCTGGCAGCAGCTGGAACGTTGAGTTTCAGTGAATCGTCGAGTGAAACGAAAAAAACGCCAGCTTCCAAAGCTGTTCGTGCTGCTCTTATCGCTGCATCGGACTATGTGTCTTGCATCTTGGTTCGTAAAGATCAATGCCTTGATGATTATGCAAGGGGGGACTCTAAACGTCGGCAGAACACTTTGGATGTTTTGGAGATGGATTAACGGCGAGCTTGTGGATGTTGTCAGTGCGCTGGGTGGATGATTAATTAGCCCAGCAATCCGTCTCGAAAGGCATCTCCTGGTAATGCTCCTCGTTTAAGCATCGCCTCCACCTCTAAAAGTCGTCCTAAAAGAGATAAAAGCCGTTTCGGATCTCTGCCTTGCAATTGCTTTCGCATCACGTAAATGCGCTTTGGATTGCCGATGCCGGCCGCCTTGGCAATCACGGTCACATCGCGCTCTCCTTGTTGTTCAAGCAGAAGCACCCAAAGCCAGCCACGGATTTGTCCAGTGAGGGTGGCAACGATGCGCAGAGCGGGTTCACCCGCATCGATCAGGGCATCCAGAAGGCCAATGGCGCCGCCAGCATCGCCATCCAGCAAGGCATCGCCCACGGCTAAGGCGTTGGTGGCTTGGCCTTCAATCAGAGTGTGCACGGCTTCAGCGCTGATGCGCTCATGCCCATTGCTTTCGGCGTGCAGCGCCAGTTTTTGCAATTCCATGGTGAGGCGTGCGCTGTCATTGCCGATGGCATCAACGAGGGCAGAGATGGCCTCCGCCTCCATGCTCACGTTGAGATCCGCAGCTGTGCGCTCCACCAGTTGGCGTTGGCCGGCTCCATCCCAGATCGCTGGAAGCTGGAACTTCTGTTCGTTTGCGAGCCCTTGCTTCACCCGTTTCTGCAGAGCTTTCGTGGTACGTAAGCGACCGTCTGGCTTGGCTGGGTTGGTGAGCACCAGCTGGGTGCTGTCTGGGATGAGCTCGAGCGCCGCTTCAAAGCGATCGGCCAGTTCGCTTGGGCAGGCATTACAGAAGGGTGAGCGTTGCAGCAACACCACCCGCATCCCCGCCCCAAAGGGTGGTGTGCGTGCTTCCTCCAGGGCCTGTTGCGCTTGGCCGGCTTCATTGCCATCAAGGCGGCTGAGGTTGATGCTGCTCCAGCTGGGATCAATCGCCTGATCAATCAGGGTTGCGACGGCACGATCGCGGGCAGCACTGTCGTCACCCCAGAGCAGATGGATTGGCATGGAGAAGCTGAGAGAACTGGGGGCGGCTTTGCGTCGATGATGCCGGAGTTGCGTCTTGATTCCTCTGAACCGCGATCATCCGATCTTCACTGAGAGCATTCGCCGCATTCGGGCCCTGCTGGGAGACACCGGTTTGGACCCTTTGTCGCAAGATGTGCTGGAACGGCTGGTGCATAGCAGTGGGGATCCCTCCTTGGCGGCCCTGTTGCAGTTCAGCCCCGGTGCCTGTGATGCCGGACTGCAGGCCCTCAAGAGCGGAGCTCTGATCCTCACCGACACGGCGATGGCAGCCGCCGCGGTGCGGCCGATGGCGGCGCGCACCGCGGGTAATCAGGTGCGCTGCTTGCTCGATTGGGCTCCGGATCAATCGCCGCAAGGATCCACCCGTTCGGCAGCGGCGATGGTTCGCGCTTGGCCGGAGCTGATCCATGTGGCTGAGGGCGCAGGTCAGCCCTTACCGCTGGTGCTGATTGGCAGCGCTCCAACGGCCTTGGAGCAACTCCTGGATCAACTGGATGCGGGGGCAGCGGCTCCAAGCCTGGTGATTGGCATGCCGGTGGGGTTTGTGGGAGTTCCGGAAAGCAAGCGTCGCTTGGCGCAAACAACCTTGGATCAGATCCGCTTGGACGGCACCCGCGGCGGGGCAGGCCTGGTGGCCGCAGCCGTGAATGCATTGCTGCGTCAGGTGGCCAGTTGATCCAACACCTGGCGTGCTCGCTGCACCACGCTGCTGGGCACCCCCGCTAAGCGGGCGGCTTCGATGCCATAGCTGCGGCTGGCGCCACCAGCTGCGACGCGATGAAGGAACAGCAGATCGCTGCCGGTTTCTTCCACCAGCACCTGGCAGTTGGCCACGTTGGTGCGCTCGCCGGCCAGGGCATTCAGCTCGTGATAATGGGTGGCAAACACGGTGCGGGCCTGGAGATCACCGGCCAGATGTTCGCTCACGGCCCAAGCGATCGAGAGTCCATCAAAGGTGGCGGTACCTCGCCCGATTTCGTCGAGCAGGACGAGGGAGCGGTCGCTGGCGTGATGCAGGATGTTGGCGGTTTCTGCCATCTCCACCATGAAGGTGGATTGGCCGGCGGCGAGGTCATCCACAGCGCCGACGCGCGTGAAGATGCGATCGGCGATTCCAATCCGGGCTGTTTGCGCCGGAACCCAGCTGCCGATCTGGGCCAGCAGCTGGATCAGGCCGATCTGGCGCAGGTAGCAGCTTTTGCCGCTGGCATTCGGACCGGTGAGCACCACTAAATCAATTCCTGTCCCTAAGTCGCTGTCATTTGGGGTGAAG
This sequence comes from Synechococcus sp. ChBW.bin.23, assembly GCA_037620855.1. GTDB lineage: Bacteria > Cyanobacteriota > Cyanobacteriia > PCC-6307 > Cyanobiaceae > Synechococcus_C. Next base: position 30,236 of record JASJLK010000013.1, read on the forward strand.
GCGTCCTCCACCAGCAGTTGCTCGACCACTGGATGGCGGCCCTGTTCGATCACCAGACTGCGATCCGCTGTGATCTCAGGAGCACACCAACCTCCTGTGGCAGCGGCCTCCGCCAGGCTGGTGAGCGCATCAAGGCCTGCGATCGCCCGCGCGGACCGGCGGATTGCTTCTGCGTGATCGCCGACCTTCCCTCGCAATTCACAGAACAGTTCGTACTCGCGTTGGGCGGCACGGGCACGCATCTGAAAGATCTGCCCCTCCCTTGCTTTGAGGTCGGGGGTGATGAAGCGTTCCTCATTCGCCAGGGTTTGGCGGCGAATCCAGTGGTCTGGTACGGCGCCTGAGCGGGCCCGGCTCACCGATAGGAAATAGCCAAAGGTGCGGTGATATTGAAGCTTGAGGTTGCTGTTGTTGCTGCGCTGACGTTCGAGTTGCTCCTGTTCGGCTAGCCATTTTTCTTGGTCATCGAGCTGATTGCGCAAGCCATCTAAGAGTGGATCGACTCCGTCGTGGATCAGCCCCCCTTCGCTGAGGCTCAGCGGTGGGCTCTCCACCAGTTGATGACGGATGCTCGCCCCTAACGCCGCTAGGGCTGGATCAGGCTCCAGCACATCCGAGAGCCAAGAGGGGCCGCTATCGAGCTGACTGGCGATCAGGTTGGCGAGCTGGGGTAGGCGCCCTAAGCCATCGGCGATCGCCACGAGATCTCGGGCTCCGGCATGGCCTGCACCGGCCCGTCCGGCGAGGCGTTCTAGGTCACCCATGGGCCGCAGCAAGCGCCGCAAGGCTTGCCGCAACGGTCGCTTGCTCACCAATTGGCTCACGCATGCTTGGCGGGTGCGAATGCTGGAGGGGTCCATCAATGGGGCCTCAATCCAGCGGCGCAGACAACGGGCGCCCATCGCGGTGAGGGTGCGATCGATTGCCCAGAGCAGTGAGCCCTGGAATTGGTTGTCACGCTGGGTGGTGGTGAGCTCGAGATTGCGTCGGGTTTGGGCATCCAGCACCAGCGCGTCTCCTGGAAAGCAGGTGACCGGACGCTCCAAGGGCGGAGGTGTGATGCCGTCGTCGTCCAGAGGGCAGGTTTCGCTCAGGTAGGCGAGAAGTCCGCCGGCGGCGCGCATGGCGAGGGGAACGTTTTGCAGCCCTAGGCCATCGAGGGTTTGCAACCGGAACCGCTCCAAGAGCAGCGCTTCTGCTTCCGGTTGGCTGAAGGCTGTACTGCCGATGTCGCAGCGTTGCAGGCGCTCCGGACACCAGTTGGGTGCAACGTTGCTTTGGCTGTGGTGAATCAGTTCGGCTGGATCGATCCGCGCGAGTTCTTGATGCAGCGCAGCGCTGTTGTCTTGTTCGCGGACTAAGAATTCGCCCGTGCTCACATCGGCGCAGGCCAGCCCCCAGCGAAAGGGCTGCTGGCCTTGAGCGGGCTCAACCACCACCGCCGCCAGCCAGTTGTTGCGGCGCGCGCTGAGCAGGCCTTCCTCCAGAACGGTGCCTGGTGTCAGCACCCTGGTGATGTCACGGCGGAGCAAGGTTCCTTTGGCGGATCCACTGGCAGGGGCGGCTTCCAGTTGGTCGCACAGCGCCACGCTGAGGCCGCGGCGGATCAGTTCTGAGCAGTAGCGCTCAGCAGCGTGATGGGGAATGCCAGCCATCGGCACCCGTCCTATCTGTTTTCCTGCCTCCTTCCCCGTGAGGGTGAGTTCGAGCAGGCGCGACAAGTTGATGGCGTCTTCGAAGAAGCACTCGAAAAAGTCACCGAGCCGGTACAGCAAGACCCGCTCAGGATGGGCCGCTTTGAGTTCCACGTAGTGGCGGAGCATCGGGGTGAGCTGCTCCGGGGTGACCTGGCTGTGGTGTGACCACGGCGGGAGGTCGTCGTCGCTGTTGTCTTGGTTGTTGTTGTTTTGGTCGTTGTTTGCGGCCTCGCTCTGGCTTCTCGTGGAGGGCTCGGAATGCTGTTGTTGGCCTTGGCCTTGGCGTTGCCGGGGGCGCTGCTTGGCGTCTTGCGTCAGCTCGTGATCATCGAGCTGATCCTGCTCACCCTCTCTTTTCTGGCCCCTGCTTGGCGGCGAACTGGCAAGTTCCAGATCCCCAAAAAGGTTGCCCTGCAGGGCCAAGTCCAGTTGGGGCACGGGTGGCATAGCGATCAAACAATCGTAAGACTCACAGCAGCGGAAGACGGTGCGGGATCACCACAAGCTGTGAAGCTTGATTCCAAGGTGGGCCAGGGTTCCAGGTGCATGTGAAAATATTTCGCACCGCCCTGGCGTCGACCTCTCTCCATGCAGATCCTCAACACCCTCACCGTGCTGGCCCTG
>JASJLK010000014.1:0-3377 GCA_037620855.1 Synechococcus sp. ChBW.bin.23
GGCAAACCCTTCAGGGATGGGGTTCTCCCACGGCATGCGTTCGCTGCTCACTCCCTGGTTGGCGGCGAGTGCCACGAGCCGGTTGATCTGGTCGACGACCGCATCATCACTGATGCTCGCTACGCCCAGCAGGATCCTCGGTCCCTGGTCCGGACGGAGCTCCCAGTCGATCCAGTCGGGTGTGAAGCTGCTGCCCACCACCTCGGCTCGGAACGCTTCGAGCTGGCTGATATCACCCTCCAGAACCAGCTGACCGCGTGGTTCACGAATCGGTTGCACGCGCAAGGTGAGCCCGCTGATCAGGGCGAGGCTGCCCCAGCTGCCGCAGAGCAGGCGCATCAGGTCGTAGCCCGCCACGTTTTTGACCACCCGGCCGCCTGCACGGGCGCTTACCCCATCGCTGCGGATCAAGCTGATGCCAATGATTTGGTCGCGCACGCCCAAGTGACGTTGGCGGAGGCCTCCAGACAATCCCCTGGCCACAAGTCCGCCGATCGTGCCCGCCGATGAAGGTGTGGCCATGCTGCTGCCCCAGGGCCAGTTCAGCGGAAGCCATTGCTGGTGCTCGGCCAGGGCCGTCTGGAGGGAGGCCAGGGGCATGCCCGCATCAACGGTGATCGTGAGGTCATCCACCGCATGATCCACGATCCCGGTCAGGTGGCGCATGCTCAGCACCGGCCCCGAATCAGCAGCGAGGGGAGGGCCCCAGTGCAGACGGCTACCCATGCCGGAAGGCACCCAGGGTTTTCCCTCGGCATGCAGGTCGGCGATGAGTTGGCCAAGCTCCTCAACAGAATTGGGTGCTAGTACCGCTATGGATGACAACCCTTGTTCAGGCACGTGAGCGAACAGGCCAGATCAGTACACCAACCGATCGTGCCATGAAGATTGTCGTTATCGACGACGATCCCACCGGTTCTCAGACGGTGCACAGTTGCCCGCTGCTGTTGCGCTGGGATCAAGCAGCGTTGCGTCGGGGGTTGAGGCACCCCTCGCCGTTGCTGTTTGTGTTGGCGAACACGCGGGCGCTCACACCTGAGGCCGCAGCGACCCGCAACCGCGAGATTGTGGATGCTCTGGTGCTGGCCATGGCGGCTGAAGGCCTTCAGGAGCATGATTTGCTGCTGGTGAGCCGCGGTGATTCCACCTTGCGCGGTCATGGCGTGCTTGAACCCCAGGTGCTGGCGCAGGCCTGGGAGAAGCATTTTGCTGCGGTGGATGCCACGTTGCATGTGCCTGCGTTCTTCGAGGGAGGGCGCACCACCGTGAATGGGGTGCATCTGCTTCATGGAGAGCCGGTGCACACCACAGCGTTTGCCCGAGATCGCCTGTTTGGTTACGGCACCAGTGATCTGGCGGAGTGGCTCGAGGAGAAGAGCGCTGGCCAGATCGCTGCCAACGCAGTGCTGCAAATCCCCTTGGCGTTGCTGGAAGCAGAGCGCTCTGCAGACCTCTTTGCTTGTCTTGAGGCGCTAAAGGCCAACAGATCCGTTGTCGTCGATGCGACCCGTCCCGAGCAGCTGAAGGCGTTGGGTGTCGCAGTCCGCAGGCTGCAGGGGCGCAAGCGCTTTTTATTCCGCTCCGCTGCAAGCCTTCTCAACGGCCTGGTGGATTCAGGTCCATCGCCCTTGGGAGCTCAGCCTCTTGATGCCCAGGGCCTGGCGGGCATGCGTCGCCGGGATGCCCGCGCTAAGCCGCTCCCTGGCTTGGTGGTGGTGGGCTCCCACGTGTCTTTGGCGGATCAACAGTTGACGTCTCTTCTGGCCAACGCGCGTTGCCGCGGTATTGAGCTGCCGGTGGCTCGCATCGCCAGGGTGCTGGAGGGGGGATCTCCGGATTTCCTCCTGCCGGACTTGGAGGCTGAATGGCGCAGTCAGCTGGAGCTGGCGCTTGAGGAAGGGCTCACGCCGGTGCTGTTTACGAGTCGTGGTGAATTGGCGTTTGGAGCAGGAGCGGCGGCGGCTGGGCGGCGGCTGCGCTTTGGGATGGAGCTGGCATCTCTGATGGCCCGTTTGCTGGCCGGAGTCGCTCCACGGCTTGGCTACCTGATCAGCAAAGGGGGTATCACCACCGGAACCCTGCTGGTGGAGGGGCTTGGCCTCGAAGTTGTTCAGCTGGAAGGCCAGCTTTTGCCGGGGTTATCCCTGGTGCGCCCCATCCCTGCCTTGGATCAGGATCTTCGCGAGCTGGAGCCCAGCGATCCACTGCCGGTGATTACGTTTCCAGGCAATCTCGGTGAGCCAGACACCCTCACTGAGGCTTGGCGTTGGCTCGAGGGGCTTTAGTTCTTAGTTCTTGCTTGGCGTTGAACTGAATGGCCCCACACCAGCGGAGCGAGCGAGCAGTTCCATCGGGTGCTCCACCTTGGGGCCGTCTTGGCTGAGGTAACGCCTCAGTTGCAGGCTGCAACCGATGTTGGCGCTGGCCACAATCTCGGCTCCGGTGCTGCTGAGGTCGTCGGCTTTGAGTTGGCCGAGTTCCGCGGCCTCGTCCGGTTGAACCAAGTTGTAAATTCCGGCACTTCCGCAACACACCCCGGCTTCCGTAGCTTCTTTGAGCTGGAGTTCGGGAATAGCGCGCAGTAAGTCCCTGGGCTGGGCCACAATCCCCTGCCCATGGATCATGTGGCAGGCGTCGTGATAAGCAACCGTGCAGGGAAGCGGTGAGAGCGCTTCTTGAAACGACTTGGAAAGCCCCCGATTCGCAAGAAATTCATGCACGTCCAAGACCGGTGCGCTGAAGTTGCTTGCGCCATCGAGAAGCTCTCCATAGGCCTTCATCGTGTGCCCACAACCGGAGGCGGCCACCAGCACGGCGTCTAGGGCTTCATCGCGAAAGCTCTGCACCAATGCGCTTGCCAGCTCCTGGGTTTGTTTGAGTTGGCCTTGGTGATGGCTCACCGCTCCGCAGCAACCTTGATTGGCTGGAATCACCACTTCGAAGCCATTGGCTTGCAGGACGGCCACAGTGGCCTCGTTCACCCCTGGATCAAAGCAACGTTGGACACAACCAAGCACTAAGCCCACTCGGCCACGTTGCTCGCCTTGTGCTGGATTTACCCGGGGTAAGCGATCGGAAAACCCCTCAGGAAGCAGGGGAGGCAAGAGCGCTTCCATTGCTTCCAGTTGTGGGCCCAGAAGCTTTAAAAGCCCTGTTTGCCGAGTTAAACGCTGCAGCCCCGTGCCGGCATAGGCGCGCAATGGCTGCAGAAGAGTACGCAGCCGGTTGGGGTAAGGCAGCACCAGGAGCAGCAGCTGTCGGAAACTGGTTTGCCAGCTGCTGCGAAACTCAGGTTGGTTGAGCTTCGGGCGGGTCGCTTCGATGAGCTGGTCGTAGCGCACGCCTGATGGACATGCGGTCACGCAGGCGAAGCATCC
>JASJLK010000015.1:0-13221 GCA_037620855.1 Synechococcus sp. ChBW.bin.23
GAGATTCGTTGGGTTTGATGCGAACAACGGATTGCGGATCTGGAGGGGATTGGAGCGGTGCCTTGTGAAGAACCGTTGTCCCGTCAAGACTATTTACGTTTGAGAGGCTTTGCTCAGCGTCAGCAGGCAGAACGATCCAAGAGCCAGCCTGAAACGTCTCAAAGGATGACTGGTCGTTAAGAGCGGTTAAATCAGAGGAGGAAAGGCCGAGATCCGTTGCTATACCTTTAAGAGTGCTCTTCAATGAGACTTTCACCCAAATTCTGCTTTGGGTTGCTGGTGCCGATGCCAGAAGAAAAGGCGCTTGTACGTGGCCAGCATCTGCAAAACCTGGATGCTGTGCCAAAACAGATAAAGACGTTCCTGATGCGATTGCAGTAACGAGAACGAGAAGGGGCTTCATCCGAATCAGCAATTGGTAATACTCCTGGAGAAGCCGCCACAGCTCAGGAACGGCCTGAAAGTAGCGGGTGTAGGAGATTGGCGCAAGGGCTAAAGAGTCAGCTTGCGAATTACCACAACTGAAGTTGGGAACCTGCTTGGTGGCTGACGATGGCACAAGCCACTGAAAGATTGAGGCTTCGCACGCCCCCTTGGCCATCTTCTCCAGCGCTGCAGGGCATCGAAATGGTTGTGATTTGAGTGCAGCGGCTACGTGTTGCGTCTGATAAGCCGGTGTCTTCTCTACCGAACAACAAAACATCTCCCCGTTGGAACTGCATGCCTTGAAGAGGCACCCCTCCTCGACGGCTACAGCCAATCACCCTTGAGGATTGCACAAGCGACTCAAAAAATGCGTCGACATTCTTGTGGATGGTGATGTCAACGTGAGGCCAATAATCAAGACCAGCCCTTTTCAAATAACGATCTTCAAGGCTGAACCCAAGTGGTTCTATTAAATCCAGTGGTAAACCAAAAGCAGCACAAGTACGAGCAATATTTCCTGTATTTGGAGGAATTCTTGGTTCAAATAGTGCCACCCTCAGAGGCTTTTGGATCAAAGATTGCTCATCCAATGATTGATTACTTATTGATTGATTGATTGAAGCTTTCTTCACGGAACGAGTATGCCTAATTGAGTGAGATTCAAAGCTCTTCCTTGAACAACGAGCCAGCTGTCTGTCGCGTGTTGTTCTAATCGTTGGGCCAGCCAGCCTTGGCGGTCCCGAAACAACCCGCCAATTTTTGTGGCGGGGACCACGCCCCAGCCTGTTTCTTCAACCACAACCACGGTGGGGCGTTTTCGCGTGAGAAGACTTCCAATCAGTTCCTCTGCCTCCTGCTCCCACTGAAAATCATCGCAATCGAGGTGCAATGCCGTAAAGCCGCCGAGGGCATCGATCAGCAAGGGGTGATTGGCCTCTTCTTTGCGAATGCATTCAGCAAGCTTTGTTCCCGGTTCGCGAAGCTGCCATTGAAGGGGTCGTCTTTCTCGATGCAGTCGCATTCGTTCATTCCAGCTTGGATCATTCGAACGATGAGCAGAGGTGGCGACGTAGGTGACTGTTTCTTGAGAGCTGAGCAAATGTTCAGCCCACCGGCTTTTTCCTCCACGGCTTGGTCCGCTCACAACGATCAGTCCGTTTGGCACTTCTGTTCTTTGCTCGCTTGAATGAGCCAATGCTTTATCCGCCTCCGTTCATACCTCTCAATGTGGCGACAGAGGATGGACTGACACGATTGAGGTAGCGGAAGATCCAATATTTGAAAATTGTCGCCAAAATCACCGGGAACGTAGCGATGAACAGAAGAATAAAATTTTCACGAGCTGGAAATCCAAAGTGATTGGCAATGCCATCAAGAAGTACAGTCCAGCCTTCTGGACTATGAAATCCAACAAAGATGTCGGTGAAGAGAATAATCGCAAAGGCTTTGGCTGAGTCGCTTAATCCGTAGACAGCCTCATCAAAAAAGCCGCGAAGAACTCTGAGTTCTTCGCGGCTGAACAGGCAAACCATGACGAAGGCAAGAGTGGCTGAAATGTCCGCTAAGACATTTTTCACAGCATGGGTGCTTTCAGCGTCAGCCTCTTCTTTAAGCTCAGCAGCCTTTTTCCCTAATTGTTGTTGTAGTTCTTCTTGGCTTGGGATTGAGTCACCGCGAAGAAGAGCATCGAATTCAATTTCTGCCTTATAAACTCTCAACTTCTCTACTGCCTGTTCTTCAAGTTGTGGCTTTGGGTAACTCAAGAAAGGCAGGTCTGGAGCAAAGCGGTCGACAGCAGGACTGATGATGTAAGTGCGGCTGACCTGTTGGACTAACAGCGGCACCAGAATCAGCAGTAAAAGAACCTTCAACGAGATCAGGGTCGAATCCCTGCGTCTTCGAAAGCCTGCAACTAACGTGGCTTCTCCAGCTGGATTGAGCTGTCGACGCACCTTGTCGAAGACCCCCAGCAGTGAGCGCGGCAGCGGATCTGGAGCGCGAGTCATGGTCGGAGCGGCCGAAGCCCTTTTAGGGCTATACCGATTCACGACACTTTCAATGAGCTGAAGTTGACGTAATTCCTGGGGATCCAGCTGGGCACGCTGGTACTCCAGTTGATCTAACGACGCACGACAAACATTGATCGCAACTCGAAACTTGCGCAGTACTGTTGCCTGCACTGATTTCGGAACAGAAAGCTCAAGTTCGGGACGGATGGGTCGGTCGCCGTAATACTCCAGCTCCAAGCTCTGGATTAATAAGGCCGCTTCATAGCCCCGATCGAGATCAGAGTTGAAATCCAGCGCGTTGGCCTTGCCAAAAGCTCCTATCCAATTGCGAAATGCCATAGCGGATCAGCGGGAGAAGACCCACCAGGTGGCCATCGGCACAATGGTTCCCACCACCAGCAGCACAATCACCCAGGTGAAGGCGTTGCTTTCGCTCGTTTCCTCAACAGTAGGAATGTTTGTGGGCAGAGCGGTGCGTTCAATTTGAATCGGTGGGCCTGGATCTTCACCCCCATTGAGAACCACTGCAATGCGTTCAATTCCATCCATAGATGCCTGGCGGAATTTCTCGCCATCTCGCATCGGCTGACTCATTGTTGTTCGTGCGGTACTGCGGAGCAATGCGTCTGGCAGTTGATCACTTAGGTCTGCTGAGACAACCACCGCAGCTTGTTTGTTCTGAGTTTCTTCAAGGAAAAGAATTAGAGGACGCTCACTCCTGTTGTTGTTATTGGACCAACGTTCCACCAACTCTTCTCCGAATCCCGTGAGACTCAGCCCGTAGTCCAGTTTCCGCAGGGTGATGACTCTGGCGTCCACCTTGGAGGACTCCAGTTGATTCAGGCGAGTTTCAATTTCATTCTTGCCAGCCCGACTCAGCACATCAGCTGAATCCAGGACGGCATTATCTGGCGGCTGAGCTGGTAGGTCTTGGGGAGATAAGGCAAAACCCGCTGGCACTGCCAAAAAGAAACAGAGACTTGCGGCGATGAGCAGCTGCAGAGACTTGAAGGGACTAGGCATCATGAGGCGTTCGATAAGTGGAGTCTGCCGTCAGCTGGCAAGGCTGTCGTGATTCAAGGCCATGATCGCGTCCATCACGGCTTGCGCTTTGCCCTGAGGGAGTTCAACGCTTTGAGCGAGTTCGTCGAGAAACGTTTGTTCCTCATCGGTCACAGTTCTATCAGCGTGAACCAGCTGCACGGCCACAGCGAGAGCTGTTTCCTTTTGGGTCTCTTTGAGTTGGGGTAGGGCATCTTGGATCAATTGACTTGATCCTTTCTCGCGAAGGCGTTTGAGTAGTTGGTCAAACAACATTGCCATCTCGCTCTCGCTTCGATCCTTGTACGGAGTTCGATATTCCAGTTGACGTCTTAACGCATGGGCTTCATCTTTCCCCAATACTCCATCGCAAGCCACTGTGGCCAGCGCGATCGCGGCAAAGGCTTCGGATTCGGTCATCAGCGTTGGAGGGTTGACCTCTATTTCAGCAAAAGTGCATTGATCTGACTGCTCATGAGTTGCAAAACATGTTGAGATCCCACCAATGGTGTTTGCTCGCAGGTGTTCTTGTTTTGGGGCTTTCCATCCTTAACGCCAGCACCGCTGAAGCCATTACTCCAAGCTTGGAGCGAGCTGATGTTCTCGCCGGGATGGCAGGCGTTGGCTTAATGCTGGTTTCAATCCTCTGGACCCGGGCCTCTCCACGCAGTCCGGAGGCGGTTGAACTGGAGGGTGAGCAGGGTTTTGTGCTCTCCTCTGATTTGGCCGATGCGGTTCGAGCTGAAATGGCGTGGGGTAGCCATCAGTTCCTGACGGCGACTTCTGCGGCCACGATCCTTGTTTTTTGGAAGGGCTCGGTCCTGCTTCGCCGGGGCCTATTAGGTGCTGGTGATTTTGAACCTGGTGAGATCTGTCGACGATCCGTGCAAAAGCAAGAACTGATTTCCCTTGTAAAAACAGCTCTCTACCCAGGGAAAGCAGAATTTGACCCCGTTTTGCCCGGCTTGCCTTCCGTGATGGTGCAACCCCTTGGAGAGAGTGGGTGGGTTGTGATTGGTGGCTGGTCGGAGCGATGTTTCACTCGATCCGATGAGCGTTGGCTAACTGGTTGGGCTGAACGTCTTAAAACGACATTAAGTGTTGCAGAATCAGAAGAAGAAACCCAGTTGTAGCAGTTGGTCTTGGCTGTTAAAGTTTGCAGCTGCCCTTACGGGATGCGGCAACTATCTCTCGCCAACTTTTCTGTGCATTTGCCTGGTCAAAGACTGACTCCTTCGTTTCGATGAGCTAGCCGCGGGCTTTGCTCAATGAATGCTGCACTGATTCCAGTAGGGAAAGCTGCTCTGTTTTTTCTGATTGCTTTCTCTGCATCACCTCTGGTTCGTCAGGCCTATCGATGGAATGACTGCGTCGATCACGTATCCGAGTCACTCAACTCACATGAAGAGGACAGAGGCAGAGGGAATGCTGAGGCTGTGGTCACATGTCACGGCTCTGGACGAGCTAGGGGTTGGCGAGGCTTGACCAAGTGATTCGAGTGCCTTAGAACTCGCTCAGCAGTTCAGGTGTATTAGTGATCGTTGATCATGTCTCGTTAGCTGTCAGTCCACTCGAAGGGATCAAGCCGCCGACATTTCTAAGTATCAAGGCTGGTGACTTTGTGATCATCCAAGCAACACAGCAGGTTGCTCACCAAGTAAATAACGATTGGTGGATGGGACAGATTGTTTTCTGCGAAGGAGGTGCCCGTGATCCACGAGTGAACACGATGTTTCAGGTGGCGGACGTCGATGACGGTGGAATCTTCTGGGTGAACGGTGATGAAGTCACGCATGTCGTCCGTTCACTGGATGGATTGCCATTGAATGCTTGAGCTCGTTAATGCACAGACAAAAGAAAACCCCGCCAAAGGCAGGGTCTCTCGGCTTCTCGTTGGGCGTGTTGCCTAGTTTCCACTCCGTGAAGAAGCCCTCCTCACCTATCTACTATGCCTCAGAAAGCTTGTTGAGCAAGCCCCTACGTATCAGTTGGTTGACTGATCTGCAGGGACCTCATCATCATGAGAGAGGCCAACTCGTCACAAGGTTTGGCTCCTCACACCCCCCGAAGAAGGCTTACTCGCCTTCTTTTTTTATGCCTTGAGTCAACCCATCTCAGGTGCCCAGCCTGCAGTGCTTTGCCAGGTGGGTGCCCAGAGCTTGCAAGTCTTGGTCAGATGCTGGCCCTGCTGCAGCAATTGCTGCCTGATGTTGCACGCCACCAAGGTGTGGCAGTGCTGATCGACCCCATGCCGAAAATGCTGGCAAGCCACGCAAACGCTTGAACATCGGCAGTTGCTTAACTCCCGCTCGTCCACATAAGCCCATTCCTCCATGACCCCATTCTCTGCAAGTGCAAATGTACTAGCGCCTTAGAGGTGGTGGGGTCATGCTGCTGTTTGCTTCCTCTCGCTTGCAAGCCGGGTTCGTTTCAGCTCCAGTGCCGAGTCTCAAATAGTCCTGATGATCTCCATTTCCCGCTTAAAGGCATGGCTGAACCCTTCGGCGATTTCATGTATTGGATCTGGCTTGTCCTCTTCTTCGTATTTTCGGCTGATAAATGTTTGCTCTTCAAGCGCCCAACAACTCCAGTTTTCGTTCTGTTGAGGGGTTAGGTCGTCAACCTCGAAGGAGAGCTGGGCATCAAGCAGGGGGGCCACCAGCAGTGCTGACTTCTCAAGCTTTTTGATTGTCTCGGGGCTGAGGAACTCGCAGTGTTCATTCATCTCATCACCCAAGCAGCGGATGTAGCGGCGCTCAACCCCTAATCAGGAGGTTTGCACGTAGGGATCATCACGAGCTCGGCCGAGCTCAGACCCGATCGTCCGCATGGCTCCACTTCTCCATGACTCCTCAGCATTGGCAAAGCTGGACTAACTCGGGGAAGCCGTGGTCTGCCGACTTCAGGAAGCTGGATTCAACAGCTCCTTCAGATATGGCCTGAGCTGAAAGCCCGGCCCATCTAAATAAGTGATGTTGTTGATTCGCCAGCTGCCCTTGCTGCTTTTACTCATCTCGTAAAGCAACCGGCGAGGGGTCCCACTGGGTCTGTTTCTCAGGCCTACCTCCACATTCACTTCAGCCTCGAGGCTGATTGCCTTTTGTGCGCTGCAGCCGGTGACTTTGGCCCCGAATGTCGCGACTTGGGTATTGCTGAACACGTCAAAACTGAGATAGCGGCCATCACGCATCGGTTCGAGTTTTCTGGCCTGCAGCAGCAACGCAAACAGCGATGGTGTGAAGCGCTGGCGCTGGCTGGAGAGATCCTTGATCCGGTCAACACGCTGCTCCATGCGCTGAACCTGCCAGCGGTAAAGGTCATCGAGTTGATTGACCACCCCTGCAGGGCAGGGACCAGCTTTTGCTGGCATCTCTAATGCGATCAAGATGCCGGCCAGCAGGGAGATCATGGGGTCGATTCAACTTGGATCAGTCTGATGGTGGCCCTGTTGGTTGAAGAGGAGCGAGACAGGCTTATGACTTGGTGGCTGAAAGTGAGTATTGGGTCTTTTTGGTGGATAATCCCGATAGTCCATTCCCCAGAGCCAGTGATGACTTCTCTACTGATGCAGCGATATTTAGATAGTCGCTAGAGATAACATTACTGAGGTTTAAACTCAATGGAAAATTTATAAATCTTCTATTCGAAAATCTAGTAGATCTAGTCGTTTGAGCAGGAGCATCCTAATTTGTGAGCAATCATGAGGTGAATATTTATTGAATTCCAACAAGTATGTATGTTTGCCAAATTATTATCAGCAAGTGAACAAAATACCGACACAATACAGAGAGGAGATATTATTAATGATGGCTTCCAATTCTGACTGTAAACTGCAATTAGCCTTGAGCGTAACGAATATCAATAAAGCTCTTAAGCTGTGCTTATGTTATAATTAAATCGTGTGCAGTCTGTAAATATTTGGTAATTATAAAAGAAAAAGAAGGATAACTATGAAAGAAGTCCCAATAAAAAATATCTTATCTGTACCCTTGTCTATATCGAAAAGGTCGTATGGCTGTTGATCCATTGCGATGCCGCAGTTTTGACTAATAATATAGACCATTTACTGTCTAATCGTGATCTTCCTCCCTGCTGGTGTAGCCATTGAAGAGTTAGGAATTTCTGGAAAAATACAAATTCAGTTGGTTGATATGGACATTCATTCCCTTATCCATGATGTGGGCCTATGGAAGTCATGCCAAACTGAATGAAAGCAACTAACTAGCATTGCTTGTCTGGCTTCATGTATTTAAGTAACTGCTTCTTCTTGGGCAGCTAGTGCTTTGAGGAAATGTATGCGCCATCCGTAGGCGCATACTTCAGTTGCTGCAACAAATCTCAGTGATAGACCCAATTTCAATGTGTTAAAACAGCACTGGAGGTTGAGACTGCTGGGGGATTGGATCCTGACCGTTAGTCCTCTCTTCTATCGTGAGTTGGGAACGCACCTTTTTGCCTGGTGCGGAGAAAATCAGTTCCCCCTTCTTGCCGATGGATCCGTTGAGTGTTTGTGCCTCTGTAATTTGATTGTTGTCATCACGTTCTACGCGAACGTTTCCTGTCGCCAATACATCGTCTGTTTGCCAATTCCAACGGCATCGGTGCGAGCGTAATCGTTCGCCTGGTTGTTTGATTTGGCAACCTTCAGGGATCATCACAATATTTTGATCGAGTTCAGCGCGGAATCGTTCACCGTTGATCTGGATTTCATTGATCAATCCCTCAAATGGTTCGTTGCTACTCAGAATTTGTTTGCGGAAATTCCAGTTGGTGTCTTTTGCACGTAAAAGGCCTTTGTTTTTAGGAATTGTCACAGTCACAGGGGATTTGACGGTGATCACTCCAACATTTGTGTTTCCGATCAGGTTTCTTCCTTCTAGTTGCTCTAAGACAATCCCTTCTTGATCACGACGTTGACCCAGAACGGGCCCCTCTGCTTTGAGTGTGCCGTTTTCAAGGTTCCACAACGCCTTCCCAGTGCGCACAGCCGTATCTGGTTTCACAGTAAGTGTGTACTTGTCTTTCCAGCGATCTAGTTGAACAGGACCGCTGAAAGTGAGATCATTCGTGTCTTGCTGAAGAACAGCTGCTTTTGCTGTGATCCTTGAACGAGTATCAAAAGCCTGTGGCATGACTTCCATTGTCAGACGAGAATATTTTGGTTGCCAGCGCAACCTTTCGCCTTTAAATAATATTTTTTGTCCATTTAGTTGCTGGAGCTGAACATCGCCTTCTAGAATTATTTGTTGCCCATCATTGATGATGGTAGCAAAGTCAGCCCTAATATTAAAGGAAGGGTTTTTGTTGCTATAAAGAACTCCGCTAGGTAGCTTTGCCCTCACTAATCTGCGTGAGAATTCATAGCGAGCTTCAGGGCTCGAAAGGATCCAGTCGACCTCTCCATTAGGTTTTTTTTGCTCAAGCTCAAGCTTTCGAAACACAAAAGGTACGGGTGCTGCTGTTTCCGATTTGTTCCCTGTTGAGGAGGAGCAGCCCAGCACGAGCGCACTGAGAATCACTGGAGTGATCCAAGTGGTGCTTTTCAGCAAGTAGCCGGGGCAAAAACACTCAGCCAGAGTCACAGTGCTTCTTCGAGTTCCAGTCGTTGCATCACAGGCTCAGGCTGCGGGAGGGGATGGCCTGATTTGAGGCCTCCCCATACCAGTTCTCCTGTCCAGTGCGCTGCATCTGATGATTGGGTGAGTTGGATCAGAATCCGTTCGCTCAAATCAGGAACGAGGGGTTTTAGCAGCCATCCCACCAATCGCGCGCTTTCTAAAACTCCGTATAAATCCACTGCGACTTCAGCGTCCTGGCCACCCTTCTTCATTTTGCTCCAAGGAGCTTGGTCGTTGAGGTATCCGTTCGCTTGAATGGCAAGCTGAAGAATGGCCTCAGCCGCTTTCTGAAAGGCCATGGAGGGCATGGCCTCGCGTACAGAGTCGATAGCTATTTCAGCTGGTTGGCGTAACTCATGACGATCACTGTCTTCGGACTCAACGATGGGTGTGGATTCGTTAAACCATTTACGAGACATCGAAGAGGTTCGATTGAGCAAATTTCCAATGGTGTTGGCTAGGTCATTGTTCACGAGATCAACAAAACGCTGTTGTTGGAAATCACCATCATCTCCAAATTGAATATCACGTAAGAGATACCAGCGCACGGCATCTGTGCCGCAACGATTCAAGAGCACCTCTGGATCAAGAACATTGCCAATTGATTTGCCCATTTTTTGCCCTTCTCTAGTCAGAAAACCATGCCCAAATACTTTTCTGGGTAGAGGTAAACCCGCTGACATCAACATTGCTGGCCAATACACAGCATGGAAACGGAGGATGTCTTTACCAATCACATGTTGATTTGCAGGCCAGCCAACAGCATTTAGGCGTTCAAGGTCAATACTCCCACCGTCATCTAACAGAGCCGTGAGGTAGCCGAGTAACGCATCGAACCAAACATAAAAGGTATGGCCATGATGTCCTGGTACAGGTAACCCCCAGTCCACATTGACCCTTGAAATGGAAAAGTCGCGCAATCCACCCTCTACAAAATTTTGAATCTCTTTGCGCCGACTCGCTGGTGCAATGAAATCAGATTGGTTGAGAAGGGCTTCTATTTTCTCCTGGAAGTGCGACAAACAAAAGAACAGGTTTTCCTCATCTCTCCATTCCAATGGTTTCTGGTGGATAGAACACGTTGGGTTGATCGCTTCGGCAGGATCATCTTTGAACTCCTCGCAGCCAACGCAATACCAACCGGTCTGACGGCCACTGCGGATATCGCCTGCTTCTTTACAGCGCTGAAAAAACTGTTGGACCAGGGGCAAATGGCGTGGTGACGTGGTGCGGACAAATCGATCGTGGCTGATGTCCCATTCGTTCCAGGCCTTTTCGTAGCTGGCCGTGACTCGATTGCAGTGATCGATGGGACTGATTCCCTGTGCAGCGGCTGTGCGTTGAATCTTTTGTCCATGTTCGTCTACACCAGTCACAAACACCACTTCATGACCTTCAAGTCTCTGAAACCGAGCTAGTGCATCACAGGCAACGGTGGTGTAAGTGCTTCCTAAATGAGGTTTGTCGTTGACGTAGTAAAGAGGGGTCGTAAGGGTATAAATCATGGTCGTCTCGGGGTGATCCCCTTCCGGCCTTGGATCCTAACGACCTCCCTTCGCTTCTTCATGCCTCTTCTCAACGTTGCGTTCGTGGATGAGCCAAGGTCGACTTGTCGGGCAGCGTTGCATCAGCTGGCTGAGCAGCTCAATGACGTCTTTCCTCTCCAAGACTTTGATTGGAACTACTGCCGAGATCGGGATCTTGCTGATATCAAACGCCTGTTCTCGTCGGACCCCAATCGTGCGGAGCAATTCCTGCGGTCAGCGTTGGTGGTTGCTTTAGCTGATGGCCATCTCAGCCAAACTGAACTTGATTTACTCCAGACCCTGGGCCGAAGCGCTTGGCCTCAACAGCGAACTGATCAGCAGCTTGGTTCTCTGCTCCATGCAGGTGACTCCGCCTTGGATCCCCTGCAGCAATGGCTCGATGCTTTTGATCCTGGTGAAGAGAGGATTTCGTCCTTCATCGTTTGCCTGATTCCTTCCCAATGCCCGTTAGAGCGAGACATCATTTTGTTTGGCCGCAAGCTGGTGCATATTCCACCGATGTGCAAAGTAAATCCCTTGTACGAGCAGCTTGTAGCGCTGCGGTTTCGTTGCCTTGGTCATCTTTCAGTAGATGAACAACTTCGGATCAGCTATCGCGATTCGGCTCAGGTATGACTACGCAAACTTGCCACAGCCCAGTAGTGGTCTGGGGTGGTGGCACTGGAGGTGTTGCCGCTGCACTCCAGGCTGCTCGATCCGGTGCTGACACGCTTCTACTGACTCCTGGTCGCTGGCTTGGGGGAATGGTCAGTACGGCGGGAGTGTGTTGTCCTGACGGCAATGAACTCGCCCCTTGGCAGACCGGTTTGTGGGGTGCCTTCCTTAGGGCTTTGTATCAATCCGAGCCAAAAGGCCTCGATCAGAACTGGGTGAGTTGCTTTGGTTATCGGCCAACGACAGCGGAGCAGATTCTTCAAAACTGGGTGCAGGTACTCCCGAATCTTCAGTGGTGGGAAGATTGTCAGCTGCTGGATGTTGAACGTTCTCGATCAGCGGTGCAAGCAGTGCTGATCCAACGCGCTGGCGGTATCCATCGCATCGGCTGCGACGTCGTGATCGATGGCAGTGATCGTGGAGATCTGTTGCCTTTGGCTGATGCACCCTTTCGTTTTGGTTGGGAGGGTCAGGAGTTATGGGAGGAGCCGAGCGCTCCGTGTGAGCAACGCCTTAAGACAGAAAGCTTTTTTCTAGAGCAGCCAGTGCAGTCCCCCACCTGGGTGGTGATGGGTCAGTTGAAAAGCGATCGACTTTTGGTTGATCCCGCTTCAGGGTTGGATCCAGACGGCACACCGTTGTTGCCGGAGCCCTTTGAACAGGCCTGTGCAGCTTTTGGTTTGGAGCGCACCATCAGCTACGGCCGCTTGCCTGGGGGATTGGTGATGCTGAATTGGCCCTTGCATGGCAATGACTGGCATCGAGGACTGGAGCGAGCCTTCGGCGCGGATCCCAAGGCCGAGCAGGAACTGATGACTGAAATGCAAGTCCATAGCTTGCATTTTGCGGATGAGCTTCAGCGCTGTAGTGCTGGTTGGTTAACGCGGGGCGAGGCGTTTCCCCAAGAGGCTGGAAGCCCAGCTCCCTGGTTGGCTGCGATGCCCTATTGGCGTGAGGGGCGGCGGATGATTGGGCTCCAGACGGTGATTGAACAGGATCTTCTGCCTCAGACGACCGGTCAATCGATCGCTGCGCTTCCCTTGAACGCCGCCGGTGCGTTGGAATCGATTGCTGTTGGTAATTACGCCAACGACCATCACTATCCCGGATCTGATTGGCCGCTTGCCCCCAAAAGCTGTCGCTGGGGGGGGCGTTGGTCAGGGACTCCCTTTTGCATCCCTTATCAAGCGCTTGTGAGTGCTGAGTTGGATAATTTGCTGACCGCTGATAAGTGTTTAAGCACGAGTCATATGGCCAATGGGGCTACAAGACTGCAACCTCTAATTTTTAATGTGGGTCAGGCTGCTGGAGCAGCGGCGGCCCTGTCGATTCGGCACCGACGTCCATTAGCAGATCTGCCAGTACGTCTCATTCAAGAGCTCCTAATCGAGGAGCCCACGGCTCCCTCTGGAATCGTTCCGCTCTGGGACACAGCTTGGCATCATCCCAGTTGGCAAATGCGACAGCGTGCCTGTCTTGACAACCCTGACCTAGTGGGCGCAGATGGTTGTTGGCTCGGTCAAGAAGAGCAGGTTTCGATGGCTCCTCCTCCCCAGCCTCAACAGGCCGTTTGGTCGGGAACACTGGTGCTTGATCACAAAGGTGGATACGAACTCGAACTGGTGAGTGGCCGTCGTTGGCCGTTAATCACCTTGGAGCCCGAGCTCAGCGATTGGCTGGCGAATCAGGAGCGCGCCAAGGCTATTGAATTACTCGCGGTCGCTAACGCCTGGGGCCCCTGGTTACGGGGCATCAGCCTGCATGGCTCCAGGGGGATTTAATGAACTGAAGCCACCAGCCTGAGTTGATCACGTACCGAGTCAACATGCTGCACGTTGATCAACAGGCCCTCGCCTGGTTCTGAATCTCTAGGGCATTCAGCGGCAACGTCCATGGCGAGGTCGTCAATTCGCACCAGTCCAAGCT
>JASJLK010000016.1:0-13435 GCA_037620855.1 Synechococcus sp. ChBW.bin.23
CTGTTGTAAGGAGATTTACGGAATGAACCAACAGGTAAATCAACTGATCAGGAGTTAGCAGCCGGCTACAGCTTGACCATGAATACCCAATAAAACATGGGTGTATTCATGATCTCTAAAGGTAATAAGGATTCGGCCTGAATGTGTATTGGCCACACCAGTCCAGGGCATCATTGATGGCATAAAGACCAGGATTGAATCAAACTCTTCCTTTTGAGTGCTTTAGATGACGTCATTTTTCAAATGAGCCTGCCAGATTCACTGCAATCAGAGATCTCAACTGGCAGCCCAATTCATTAACAACGTCCGCGTGCTTTGTAAAGAAGGTTGCGAAGAGAGGTTCATTGCCGCAACTGAAGCTTGGGTTAATCCAGAGGGGATGCTGCATGCTTTTTGGGCTAAGACAGGTGAGCGTCGTTACTGTTTTGTTGGTATCTGGGAAAACGAGGAAAATCTTGTCGCCGCAAGACCTCAGATGATTAAGCATTTGAATTCTGTCCGTGACTTTTTTGAGGAACTCTCTCCAGAGCTGGGTGTGACTGATCCTGTCTCAGGTCCTGTAGTTACACACAAGAGCTAACTGAACTCATTCTTTCGTGTGAGCGTCCAACCCGTTAGAGGGATGTGATTGCTGGGCTATGCGATTACTTGGGGCATGATCAGAACGGACGCACAAAAAGAATTTGAGCGGATCGAGGAGGAGCTGAATGCCAAAGTAGATCCACCAGCGATTCAGATCTGATTAACTCCAGCCGTCCATTAAGGCTGCGTTCAATTTGCAGCGCTTCTCCTGCTGAGTCATCGGCTTCAAGCCATTCGTCTGTTTGCTCATCAAGGATTGGACCGCGGATCTTCTCCATTAGACGATCAATGTTGCGACCAATGCGTTGCCCACACTCTCCAAGGCACCGTGTGGGACAGCTCCGGACGGGGGCTGGGTCTGTTTTTAACCGCAGGAGTCGATCATGCACCTGATGTAAAACGGGCCGGTCTTCGATCCCCAACTCCGGAACTGCGCGTTGCTCAGGAGCTGCACCGTGAGTATCGAGATCGCTAGCAGGGTGATTGAGGCAGGCATTGTCAGCTTGATCCAGTTGGCTTTCTTCATTGATTTGAGGAGTTGACTCCTCGCTTAGTGCATGTAATCAACCGCTTATAGCTAATGTCCACTCGAAGGAATGAACTAGTTTTCATCCTTTCGAGTGGAACCTTTCATTGAAAAGAAGGAGGGGAGAATGGGCGATGAAAGCGATGTTGAAAGGGTCGTATACCCCCACTCGTCATGCCTTCTATTCAAAATCTTCGACGGCGCGAGCAGCGCAGATCGTTGGCAAAACCAATCCTTGAGCGCAACGATGCAGTACTTGAACACCTTGGATTGGCACACCATGCCGCCATCCATCAGGCGGCTCGTTATCCAGGTGAGCAAGACGATTTAGTTCAAGAGGGTCGTCTGGGGTTGATCAATGGAATGGCCAATTTTGACCCTCAACGTGGATTGCGGATCAGCACCTATGTCTTGGCTCGCGTTCATGGTCAAATTCTGCATTTCCGTCGTGATCGGCAACACGCTCTGAGGATTCCTTGGCGCTTGAAGGACTTGCATAGTCGGGGTATGCGTCTTCAGGCTCAACGCTTGCAGCAGAGACTCGAGCCACTGGATGAGCAAGGCCTCGCTGCATTCCTCCAAGTGAGCCCTCAGCGTTGGCGGGAGGCCCTTATCGCTCATGCCCTCGGACATGTGGAATCGCTGGATGTTGCGCCTTCCATTCAGGCAGTAGATGGAGAGCTGAAACGTTCTCTGCTCGATCAGATCGAGGATCCCTCATCCATGTCTGCATCGCTGGATGAACCCACACTTCGGTGGTTGCAGGATGCATTGAAGACCCTTGATCCACAACAGCGTTGCTGGCTTCTTGCTCACTATGTCGACAACATTCCAATCAAAGATCTTGCTTTGAGAGAGAAGGTTCTCCCAGGCTTACTTCGCAAATCCATTCGAGCGGCTTTGAGCATGTTGCGACAGGCAGCACGACCCTCTACTGCACAGCCTCCCGTCAGCCACCAAGTCCTAAAGGCACCGCGATCAGGATCGCCAGGACGGCTGCCCAAGCGGTTTGCAACCCGTTGACGATCTCATTCGTTAACCAACTGACCTTCTCTTGAGCCAGAGCTCCCAGCAGGCTTTCCAGCAGGGTTGCGATCAGACCCACAATCGCGACCACGATCATCGCTGTGGGGGAAGTCAACACCGATAGCCCAGCCATCACCAGCATCATCAGCAGGCTGCCGGCGGCACTCGCGAGGGTGCCCTCCAAGCTCACGGCACCTTCCGTTCCTGCTGGCACTCTGCGAAGACTGGTAATTAAAACGGTGGTTCGTCCCCATCGTTTACCGATCTCACTGCCAAAGGTGTCAGCAAGTTTGGCCGCGAAGCTTGCTGCAAATCCAATCAGCAACAGCGTTGCGGATCCGATGCCTGCTCCAATCAAGAGAGCGATCACCGTGCCAGTGAATGCAGACCCCCAAACATTTGCTGGTCCTCTTCGGCCTCCACGCGCCTCTGCAAGCCCTTGCTTTTGTTTTTGGGCAAAGCCAAGGCGTGTCACCAGTGATCCCAATACCAGGTAGATCACAACTGAGACCCAGCCTCTCCAGCCGAGGCAGCCCCAGAGAATTGTTCCCAGGATTCCTGCATGCACCCACCCCTTGCGTGTCAGGAGAGGAAGGCGCTGCGCCATGGCGATCAGCACGCCATTGAGAAGCAGGGCTATTCCCCACATCGTGATGTTTTGGTCGGGCAAAACCATCGAGCTGTGTTGCACTGCCCTAAGCATCAACCCATTCAGACTGTTTGGGTTGGATAATCAGCCCACGTTGTCCACCGGAACCTGGCATGGCTCTGAAGAGCAAAGGCTTTTTCCTCAACCTTGAGGAAGGCCCTTCGACCGACCAGGCGATTCAGATGGCGCCTGTGAGAGATCTTCCCGATGAAGACACTCAAGAGAAGTCTCTTGCCCCGATTCCCGCCATTTCCAAAACAACGGACGTAAGTGGCACGAGTGAGACCGCCATACCAGCTCAAGCGGTGAGCACTTCAGTCATGGCTGCTGCACCAGTCACGGCTTCTGCACCAGTCACGTCTGAACCAACAGCATCTGCACCTCTGCCGGCAGCCGCAGCAGGGTCCCTCACCACGGCGGAAGCAATCGCATCTGCCCTGGCTGAGGCTGAAGCGGCCCGTCCTGTCGCGACGCTCAGCACCTTCGCTCCAGACATGCTTCGTCCTGGTAATGCTCTTCGGTCTGAGCCTCGCCGTCCCGGGCGCAATTTGAAGGGCTTTCGTGACATGGCCTCAGAGCTGTTCAGTAGCTGACGACGCCTCCTCAGTTGTGAGATGCGTAGTTGGAGACGTCCGACGCCAACTACTGAGCGTTGCCACCCCGGCAATCGCTGCGGTTGAAGAACGCAAAATCTCTTCACTGAGACTGACCGCTGACCATCCTTCCCGCAGGGCTTGCACTCGTTCCTGAGGGTCCCAGCCTCCCTCTGGACCAATGGCAAGCCAGATGCAGTTGCCCTCCCGAGGGGGCTGGCGCTGCAACCACGGCTCCAGTGCAGTGATTCCTTTTAGGCGTGTGGTGGCAATCGCCAGCATGTCGCTGCTGTCTGGCATCGTCCACCAGTCTTCCGTGGATGCCAGAGGCAGAAGCTCGGGCATCCAAAGCCGCTCGCATTGCTCGACTGCTTCTTTGAGGATCAGCTGCCAGCGCTCTGGTTTGAAGTCCGATTGGGGTGTACATCGCTTTGCTTGCAAGGGCTGTATGCAATCCACGCCCAACTCACAAGCCATGCGCATGACGTCATCCATGCCTCGACGTACCAGGGCAATCGCCAGGCCGAGTTGAGGGCTTCTGGCTGGGCTTCCCGTTTCACAACTGCCAGGGAGTAGTAGCTGTCCCTCTTCCTGAAGCCATCCCTCCCAGAGATGGCCACGGCCATCCACCACCGCTACAGGCGCTCCAGGACGCAGCCGTAAAACCCGGCGGAGGTAATGACGTTCGTCATCACGCAGCACTAGGCATCCATTGGTATCACGATCGGCCAATCGGTTGGGCTCGATCAGTAACCGACGCAGCTCTGCCACCATTTGGCTCAGTTCAAACCAGCTTGTCGGGCTTCGCGATACAGCGCCTCAACCCCAATCCTGTTCAGGGGGAGCCGCAACAACTCCAGAGCCAGGGATGGTTGGCCCCGTTGAATCAGCCATGCCATGAGCGGGCGCAGGCTGTGTTCATTCAGAACCCCTCCGAGCGTGAGCAAGGACCAAAGCACGCGATGCAACCAGGTGAACTGAATGATGAAGCGGACCCGCCGACTGGGGTGCTTGCGATAAAAAACCAATCCCATGCGGGCGCGTTCCCGCTCAACGCGAATCAGGTCTGGGATTTGTTCCAGGCAAAAGGCTGGATGCCAGTGATAGCCAACCGCTTCTGGACACTTCACCAGTTCAACGCCCATTTGCCTGAGCCGTTCTCCGAGCTCGAGGTCTTCCCATCCGTAGAGGCGAAATCCAAGATCAAATAAACCGGAGCGCTCCAAAACCTTACGGTCGATTGCCACGTTTCCTGTTGCGAAGTACGCCCAGGAGAGATCACGCAGTTTGTGCCGTTCTGCCGTTGGTTGATCAAAGTTGGCCGTATTGATGACGGCTCCGTAGGTGAAACAGAGACGATTTCCCTGCTGATTCCAACGTCGACTTAAAGCTCTGGCATGGGATGCCAGGAAGCTTGATGTGACGACTAAGTCGCTATCGATAAAGACGATCACATCTCCTTTGGCATGATCAACTCCGCGATTACGACCTTCGGCAGGTCCGCCATGTTGTTGTTCCACAAGGCGGACCTTGGGGAATTGAGATGCGTTTTGACGCAACCAGTCAGGAGTGCCATCGCTGGAACCGTCATCGACGACAACCACTTCGTAGTTCTCAATCTCTCCGCTGGGATACTGGTTTTCCAGTGCCTGCAGACACTTCTCAAGAATGAAGCGCCGGTTGTAAGTGGGGATGACGACGCTGATGAACATCCGCGCGAAACAGGGTCATTAGAAGTTCAGCCTAAAGCCATCAAAAAAGAGGGGTCTCCCCCTCTATTGGTGCAAACAATGCAGGGTCACGCCAAAGCGATCAATCCGCAGCACCACCGTTATTTGCAGTACCGGTCACTCCGTTACCAGCACCTTCACCACGGCCATCGTTGCGAAGCTTGCGCTTTTTAAATTTGCGGGCGTAAGCGCGATTGCGCTCCTGCTTTTCCTTCTTGAGGTTTCTGCGCTTAGCCATGCGTTTTTGAAGATTCCAATTCTTAAACTCAAACCAACTTAACCAATCGTTTGGTGAAGACGACCATCTTCCATTCGAACAAGACGATCTGCCACATCAAGGATGCGCGGATCGTGCGTCACCATCAGTACTGAACATGACTGTTCTCGCGCGAGGCGCTTCAACAACTCAACAACTTCTCGGCCTGTGCCGCTGTCGAGAGCAGCGGTTGGTTCATCGGCTAATAGGAGCTGAGGTTTGGCTGCAAGGGCTCTGGCAATGGCTACTCGCTGCTTTTGTCCCCCCGAAAGATCATGGGGAAGCTTCCCCAATTCGTCTTCAAGTCCCACAGACCGCAACCACTCCCGTGCTTGATCGCGACGAGCCCTGTAGCCAATATTGGGCAACAAATCAGCGCCCATCTGAACATTTTGTTCAGCGGTGAGACAGCGCAACAGATTGTGGCCCTGGAAAATCATGCCAATGCGACGGCGCAAGCGCTGACGCTGGCCTCGAGCTGCTCCGCGTAGCTGCTGCCCAAACACTTCAACATCACCCTCCTGAACCTTTCGTAGCGCTCCGATCAAGGTGAGCAAGGTTGTTTTGCCACAGCCGGAAGGACCCGTGAGTAGCACCACCTCACCTGCAGAAATTTGCAGGTCCACACCTTGCAAAACCTGCCTGCGGGTGGAGCCTTTGCCGTACCAATGGCTCAGTGCGTGGATATCAACGGTGAGTGAGCTAGTCGCCATCGCCTTAAAAGATCTCCGCCGGATCGGCATCAACAAGTCGGCGCATGGCAAGACCTGCAGAGAGCATGCACATGATCAAGATCATGCTGAACACGCTCACGGCTCGAACCGTGTTCATCGCCACTGGCAACTGGGTGGCGTTTCGCACCAATAGGTACAGGCCCTGTCCTGCGGCGTAAGCCGGTAAGTAGCCAAACAAAGCAAGTAACAGCCCTTCTCTGACAACAACTCCAAGCAAACTATTGAGCTTGTAACCCATCGCCATCAGGGTGGCATATTCGGGCAAATGATCGCTGACATCTGAATAAAGAACCTGATAAACAATGACGCAGCCCACCACAAAACCCATGGCGGCGCCGAGAGTGAAAATGAAGCCGATTGATGTGCTTGTACGCCAGTAATTTTGCTCGAAGTCGATAAATCCCTGCTTGGTCAGTACGGTCACATCGTCTGGCAACTGTGATTGAAGGCGTTGAGCCACCTCCTCTGCATCACTTCCAGGTTTAAGTCGAATCAACCCCACTTCGATGCTTCCTGAGGGGGTGTTTGGAATTAAATCTAAAAATGTTTCGCTGCTCGTTAATAAGTTGCCATCAGCACCAAAAGAAGCCCCAAGGCCAATCAGGCCGGCTACGCGAACTCTTTTGCCATTGATTTCACTTTCAACGGTGCGTCCCTCACGAAACCATTCGGCTACAGGACCAAATTCTGCTCGCGATTTTTCGTCAAATAAGACCCGTCCTTTCTGTGTGAGCAGCTTGGCTTTTTCTGCCAGCGTTGGATCGGTGAAGAAAGGATGGCCGGGTTCAAATCCCAACGCAAGAATGGATCGTGTGCCAAGGGTTTCTGGATTTCTCCAAAGCAGCAGATTCCAGTGGACGGGCGTAATCCCTTCAACCTCAGGAGAGGCCATGGCTTGAATCAGTCGCCTGCGAGGGAAGCCAGCCATGCTCACGGAGCTGGTGGAGCGCGGGCTGATTAGTACGACGTCCGCATCAAATAGACGATGCACTGTGACGCTGGCGTCAAACAAGCCGTCGCGAAAGCCCAGCTGCATGAACATCAGAATTCCGGCGAAGCTGATGCCTGCCAGAGCAACCGCTAAACGTACGGGCTGGCGAATCAGCATCAAGGATGCCAATGGAATTCTGCGCCGCTGCCAAAAGGCTCGGATCATGGGGTCTTAAAGCGGGCAATCACTTTCAAACCCGACAGTTGCGTCACCCTCTTTGCTGACTCTGGAGAAAGAACAACATCCACTTCAATGACCCTGGCATCTGCATCACCGGTGGGATCAGTTGAAAGTACTTTTCGCTGGCGCACCTGTGGGGTGATTCGCTCCACACGGCCCTCGAGGGCTCCTTTAAACCCGCCGTTCTCGCTGGTCAATGTGACTGACTGGCCGATTGAAATTCGATTGATATCCGACTCATACACCTCAACCAGAGCCTCCATGTTTTGGCTGGCTCCCACTTCCATCACACCGTCGTTGCCAGGACGCTCTCCAACGCGGCTGTGAATTTTGAGCACAACGCCATTAATTGGAGCGAGCAATTCGCTGTCAGCAAGATCGGTCTCGAGGCTTCGTCGCTTCGCGATCAGCTCGACGCCTTCGCGTTGGAAGCGTCTGAGTTCATCCTGTTTTTCCTCATAGGCCACCATCGCCGCAGCTCCCACCTTGGCCGCGGCTGCATAGCGGGAAACCTCCCGCCGTTGAAGTTGCACTTCGATACCAGCAGAAGTGATTTGAGCATTCACTTCAGCGATTTCGGCTTCAATTTGGGGTCGGCTGTCAAAGATTGCCAAGGGCTCACCTTTGCGAATCCGGTCCCCTTCTTTCACAAGTAAGACAGCAACGCGCGGTGTACCGCCAAAGCCACTAACTGGGGCCGCCAAGCGACGCACGTCACCAGCAGGTTTGAGTTGGCCGAGGGCAGCAACCGCTTCTGGTGCACGAACTTTCGGAACTGCAGCAGGCGGTAGGGCTTCCGGTGCCGGCCGGCGGGTGATCCAGACCCCGGCACCGATAACGGCAGCTCCGAGTACCCCAACCATCACCCAGAGAGGTAATTGCTTCATGGAAGAGGTGGAGGATCGTCGAACAGCATTTCTTCGATGTAGCGATCGGCCCAAACGCTCCCGAAGGCTTTCTCTAAGACGCGTCGGGTTTTGTCGTTGCGTTTCTGTTGCCGGCAATAGGAGAGTTGGCCTTGATGACGCCCGATCGTAGGGAGTTCGTTAACAGCATCGGGAGCTGTTGCAAGAATCGCCTGGCGGAGAATGTTGAGGTATTCAGCGACAAGGCCAACAAACCATGTCTCCTCTTGCTCATCCACGGGTCGAATGAATTTCACATAAGGCGAAAATATTGTTCCCCATGCGGGCAGGTCTCTTACTTGCTGAAACGGTGGCAATTCCAGTGCACTGAGCGGTTGACTCACCGCATCAGGTAATGCATCGCATACGGGAGAGAGATCAACAATGGCCGCTGAAATTCCAGCTTTGCTGGCAACAATATCGGCTCCAAAGACGGGTAAGTCGAACCTGGGATCTGGGAAAAAAACGCAGTGCAGGATCTGCAATCCCATGCCAAGCCGAGCAATCTCGAGATGCAGTTTGCGTAGACCAAGGCATTGATGCAGCTCGTTGCGAATGAAGAGCGTTTCGCCATCCAGCATGCCGCTGATCGCTTCCAATGCCGGGTCTACAGCCAGAGGAGACAGGTCAGGGAGGGCTGTCCGACACGTGCGAATTTGCTCCGCTAATGAGATCACCAGCGGGTGCAATTCAAGACCGTTGGTGGATTCGGACATCAGTCCAGCGATGGACAGCACAGAATGGGACTTTGACACGGAACCCTGAACGAGATCGCCTCCGGCCCTGAGCTTCAGCATCAGCTCTTGAAAAACGGTTGTCGAACCGTTAGTGCGCTGATGCCAGATGCAGGCCTCACCTGTCTTGACTTTTGGTGTCGAGGAGGTAGCTCCTTTGAAGACCATGGGGAAGAAGGTCTCGCCCACTTTTTAGAGCACATGGTTTTTAAGGGCAGTGCAACCTTGCAGGCCGGCGAATTCGATCGACGGATTGAGGCTCTTGGTGGCAGCAGTAATGCGGCAACAGGTTTTGATGATGTGCACTTTCATGTGCTGGTGCCTTCCAGCTGCGCACAGAACGCCCTCGACCTGTTGCTTGACCTCGTGCTCAATCCTGCGTTGAGAGAAGACGCCTACAGCATGGAGAGGGATGTAGTGCTGGAAGAAATTGCCCAGTATCGAGATCAACCCGACGAACAAGTGTTCCAAACCCTGTTGTCTCATGGTTTCGGGAAGCACCCCTATGGCCGTCCAATTCTTGGCTGGGAAAAGAGTTTGCTCGACAGCACCCCAGAGGCGATGCGCCAATTTCACAACAGGAGGTACCGCGGTCCTAATTGTTGTTTGGCTATCAGTGGCGCTGTGACATCGAACCTGATCGAGCAGATTCACTCGAGCCGCCTCGCCGAGCTCGAAGCCAGTCTTGATCAGGGGGACGAAAACGCATCTGCTTCGCGTTCGCTTGCGTTTCTAAGCGGACGTCAAAGCATCCGATTTCCTCGCCTGGAAGCAGCTCGTTTGCTGATGGCATGGCCGATGGCTGCAGCCAATGATCAAGACAGCGTGATGGGTGCAGACCTTGCGACCACCCTTCTGGCGGAGGGGAGGCGTAGTCGTCTGGTGCAACGCTTGCGGGAAGACCTACAAATCGTGGAATCCATTGATATGGACGTCACGGTGATGGAACAGGGAAGTGTGGTGATGTTGGAGGCCTGCTGCCCTGAAGACCAGATTGAGCAGGTGGAAGCCGTGATCGAGGAGGAATTGAAACGGGCAACGGTGGATGCCATCGGTGATGACGAACTGCATCGAGCACAGCAATTGGTGGGGAATGGGCTTCGATTCAGCCTGGAAGCACCAGGATCCGTTGCTGCAATTGCTGGATCACAATCCCTATGGGGGCGAACCCAAACGTTGTTGTCTCCGCTCAGTCATCTGCAGACCTGGACGGTTGAGCGCTTGCAACAGTCTCTTCTGCCTCGTTTGCAAAATGACCAAGCGTTCACGCTTTTGGCCTTACCGGAGGACTCGGAATGAGCGCAACTGATTTGGTTTTGGATCCGGTTCAGACACCAGGGGTGTTGGCCGCCAAATTGTGGATCGGTCGCGGAAGCGCTGCTGATCCGGTCGGGCAGAGGGGAGCACATCAACTGCTGGCATCTGTTCTGACTCGCGGGTGCGGCTCCCTCGATGCCATGCAAATGGCCGATCTTGTGGAGGGTTGTGGCGCTGGCCTGCGCTGCGACACCAACGAAGATGGCTTGTTGATCAGCATGAAATGCCGGGATCTCGATAGCCCTCAATTGCTTCCCTTATTGAGCTCGATGGTGCATGAACCCCATCTGCAAGCCGATCAGGTGAACCTGGAGCGCGAGTTGAGTCTTCAGGCACTGCAGCGTCAGCGAGAAGATCCCTTCCATCTGGCCTTTGATGGTTGGCGCCATCTGGCCTACGGGATGGGCCCCTATGGCCATGACCCCCTTGGAGTTGCCGGTGAGTTGGAGCAACTCAATGCAGCGTCTCTTCGGCCGATTGCTACATCCCTCAGCGCCGAAGGAGCGATTTTGGCGTTGTCGGGTTCGATTCCAGCGAAATTGTTGGACCAACTCAAAGCAGACGGAATTTTCCCTCAATCCAATTCAGCTGATCCTGATCCGGACGCCAAAGATTTGAGTGATCAAGCATCTTTGAGCACGGAACAAACGGTTCATCTCCATTCTCAGTCCACCGAGCAGGTCGTGCTGATGCTCGGTCAGCCAACGCTTCCTCATGGACACCCAGACGACCTTGCCCTTCGTTTGTTGCAAACCCATTTGGGTAACGGAATGTCCAGCTTGCTATTCCGCCGGCTTCGCGAAGACCATGGTGTGGCCTACGACGTCGGCGTGCACCATCCAGCAAGAGCAAAAGCCTCACCATTTATTTTGCATGCATCCACCGCGGTTGATAAGGCCTTAACCACCCTGGATCTGCTGATCATGAGTTGGCAGGAACTGATGGAACACACGCTTGAGATCGCAGACCTCAATCTGGCGCGTGCCAAATTTTGTGGTCAGTTGGCTCATGCCTCACAAACAACAGGTCAGAGAGCTGAACGTCGTGCTCAGCTCAGAGGTCTCGGCCTACCCGACAACCACGACCATCGCTGCATGGAGGCTTTGGAGTCCCTTGATGGCACAGCATTGCGTTTGGCTGCATCCCGCCATCTAGCCAATCCTCTTCTCAGTCTCTGTGGACCAAAATCTGCCATTGACTCATTGGCAGATCGATGGCAACAATCACTTAGTCAGTTTTGAGTGTCTGGAAGGCTGGAGTTTCCTTAAAAAATAGATTGTCATTATTTGAATTGAAGACACTTAGCAAGGCATTGAGTGTATTTATTTTCGGGGTTTCGTTCTATGCTATTGACGATAAGATAAGACTCTTTTCAGTAAATAATGCAACCACCAATAATTAAGTACTGGCGTCTCTGGGTCAATGAAAAGGGAATCAGCTCTCAGTCACTTCATGCGTTGAACAATCACCAGCAATCGGTTTTTGCTCAAGGTGCTGCGCCAATATGGTGTGCACGTCACTCCACGGTTGAAAGTCAACTGGTCACGCTGATCTTGATGCCAGGAGAGGTGTTTACGTGGCATGAAAATCCTGCTCCTCAGTGGATCATGACTCTTCGTGGTCATTGGGCAGTGAAAACCATGGACGGCACAGTTGTGGAAATGGGCCCTGGAGATATCAGTTTCGGTGGCGATCAAGGAACATTCAATCAGCAAGGGCATTGCTCCTGGTGTATTGGTGATCTACCTACCCAATTGCTCTTGGTTCATACCTCAGAGGCACCGAGCTGGAATCCCTGCTGATGACCGCTAGGGGGTAGTGGCCGTTAGGGCTGTGAATTGTCAATGTGGCTTTGTTATCTTATTTGTTGTTGGATTTCCGAAAACGTAAATAGCACTAGTCTTCAAATACTGCAAATTCCTTCACGCGTGACATGAAATCTTTCATTTCATGCTCTGAGATGCTACACGCTAAGTCTGTCCATCGATCTAGATGCGTCTGTAGTTTTTGGCCGGAGTATTTATCTGCAAATCTGTGGAATGTGTGATGCAGTATCAAAATTAAATCCCGCTTGGGAATCCATGGATGGGCTAATGAAATTTGATCGAGTCTATTTATTCGGCCGATCTGCAAGTCCATAAATGCATCTACAACTGATCACTCAGGCTACGGAGACGTGCTCGACTCTTTTTATTCAAAAGAAGAAGAGACCAGTATCAAATGAACGATTGAAGGCAACGATGTATTACTCACTCGTCTCGGCATGCATTTTAAAGCCTGTATGTGCACAAGGTTTATTCAGGATGCTGTGAATAGATTCTCACCTTTTCATTGGTTACATCAATGAGTCTTTGATCCACCATTTTGAGAGGATTGCTCGATACAAACCAGGGCTAGCGCCGTTCTATTCTCTGTCGGCTGGTCTGCTTGCATCAACGTTTCTAGCGTTGGTGATCACGTTTTCGTGTGAGGCGTTGATATCTTACTTGTGGATCTCGCGGTGACTGGATAGCTGACTCACGGCGCAGGGTCGAAATTTGCCAAAGTACTCATATGAAAAAGCTTTTTCTCAAACTGTTAGGTCCGTTGTTTGCGGCAATTGGCGTATTTGGTCTTGCTGGATCTGGAATTGTTTGGAATTTCCTGGGCCGTTCCCTTGGCCTCCCCAGCACATTTGCTTCTCTTCTTGTGTTAACGGTTGGGGTCGTGCTTCTACGCCCGCTGGCTCGTACATCAGCATCGCTCTCCATACAATCTCCATCTCCAGTTCTTAGTGAATCTGTTCCTACAGAATCAGAGTCTTCTGTTGCTGTGTCTAGGCAGACTCTGACTACAGCAGAATCAATTGCTAAAGAGCTAGCAGTTTCGCAAAAATCAATTGAGGCTGCTCCCCCGGTGAATTTTGCGCCAGAAAAACTTTTACCTGGGCAAGGCTTGCCAAGCCGTAGGCGCCGACCTGGCGCATCACTGAAACGTTACAAAACGATGGTAGGGGAGTTGTTTGTTACCAAATAAAAGCAAAAAGATTACATCAATCTTTTTGCTTTTAAGTATAAACATTGATAATGCAAGTATTTTTGAAAAATTAAATCTTGAACCTATCCTGACGTTAAGACTTTTTACTATTTGTTTCATGTTCGCCTAGCAACATTTTGTTCTTAGATAAGTACTATTTTTCGCCGCTTTTTTTTAATATCAAATAGTTTGTCTCT